>JAITNR010000093.1 GCA_031290375.1 Prevotellaceae bacterium
AAGCAAGAAAAATTGAAGGCGAAAAAATATTTATTGCTCTGGATGCAGACGAAATCTTTACCTCAAATTTTACCACAACAGACGATTGGCAAAAAATTGTCAATGCCAAAGCAGGCGATATTTTCAATTTCAGATGGGCTTGGATTGGCGCCGATAAAAAACATTGTCAAATACAGCAGGAAGGTTGGTCGCAATGGGCTTTTTACGATGATGGTTCAGAACCTGAATTGGGCAAAATTCACGTTGCTCGTGTGCCGTGGCCAAAAAAATCTACCCCGCGAGAATTTTTTGTTACCGACTTTTTTGTTATGCACTTTCCGTATGTTAATGTTTCCCGCGAAATCAGCAAGCAAAAATTCTATCAATGTTTTATCCGTATTACCGAGAAAAAATGGGATAATATCGTCAGACTTCATCGCGGATATTACAGAGCGGGGAAGGTAGAGTATTATAAAGATGAAATGCCTGATTATTTTTTCAGTGAATACAAAAAACTTGGAATTGATATTTTTTCGCTTTTGAACCTGAATGAACCATATTTTTGGCAAGACGTACGTGTGCTCGAATATTTTGAGAAATACGGCATAAAACATTTTCAAAAACTTGATATTTTCGACAATGAATACCTGCAAAAACTCTCGAAAATTGCAGGTTATGAAATAAAAGACCCGCGAAATTTTGCCAATAAACTTTTGCATTTTTATCTGCGGAAAACGCAAAAATACAAACACACATTTTTTATAAAAAACATTGATAAAGTGCTGAAAAGACTAATGTAAAAAAGAAAAATATAAAATTTGCAAAAATGCACTTTTAAATCAGCAAATTAAAAAACAATAATTGAATGAGCGGTTTTTCTATTATTATTCCCGTTTATAACACGCTCGAAAAACTTTTGAGGCAGTGTTTGGATTCCGTTGTAAATCAGGATTATACAAATTTTGAAGTGATTTGTATAAAACATCAGATTTGACAGAGGACTTGTTTTTGCAGAAGACCGTTTGTTTGTTGTGCAGTATTATTGTTTTGTAAAAAATGTGTATCCCAATCCGCTTTATTGCTATTATACAAATGAAAACTTTTTGACACAAACAAAAGATATAAAAATTACCACGAAAATTAAAGAAAATAATATTCAATCAGCAGAAAAAATGTAGCAATGTATACAATAACATAACGAATGGTAGTTGTGTGCGTCCTGAAAACATAACTAAAACACTATATTCACAATTTTTCCAGGCACAACAATTATCTTTTTCGTAGGCTTGCCTTCGAGAAATTTGGCAGCCTGTTCGTTTGACAAGGCGGCTTTTTCTACATCGGCGGGCGACATATCGGCAGGCAGTTCGAGCATAAAACGCACCTTGCCGTTGAACGAAATAGGGTACTTTACCGTGCTTTCTATCAGATAACTTTCGTCATATTCGGGAAATTTGGCATCACAAACGCTTGTTTCGTTACCGCAAAGATGGTAGATTTCCTCCGCAATATGCGGAGCAAAAGGAGCGAGGAGTATGCAAAGCGGCTCAATCACTGCACGTTTGCTGCATTTTTTTGTTGTCAATTCATTTACACAAATCATAAATGCAGACACAGAGGTATTGAAAGAGAAATTTTCTATGTCAAACGCTATTTTCCTGATAGTTTTATGAAGTGTTTTGAGTTCTTCGCTTGCAGGTTTATCATTGTTAATAAGCAACTTGTCCTCTTTATAGACTAACCCCCAAAGTTTTTTGAGGAAACGATGAACTCCGTCAATGCCATTAGTATCCCAAGGTTTCGACTGCTCGAGAGGACCAAGAAACATCTCGTAAAGCCTCAGCGTATCAGCACCGTATTTTTCCACAATATCATCAGGATTAACCACGTTGTACATGGATTTTGACATTTTTTCCACAGCATAACCGCAAACATATTTGCCGTTTTCAAGCACAAATTCCGCATCTGCAAATTCAGGTCGCCACCGCCTGAACCTGTCAATATCAAGCACATCATTGGATACAATATTTACATCAACGTGGATTTCAGTCGTATCGTGATCGTTTTTAAGATTATACGACACAAACTTGTTAGTGCCTTTGATGCGATACACGAAATTACTTCGCCCCTGAATCATACCTTGATTAATCAGTTTCTTAAACGGCTCTTCCCGACACACAGCCCCGATGTCAAAGAGAAATTTATTCCAAAAACGACTGTAAATCAGATGTCCCGTAGCGTGTTCAGAGCCACCGAGATACAAATCCACATTTTGCCAGTATTCATTCGCCTCTTTTGAAACCAAAGCGTCAGGGTTGTGCGGGTCCTCATACCGCAAATAGTACGCCGAACTTCCTGCAAAACCTGGCATTGTATTGAGTTCCAAAGGATAATAGTTGGAATTGTTATTGTTTGTCATATCTGATTTTTTTTTGCAAAATTACTGAAAATAATGTTAATAGTGTCTGTTTTTGAATTTTAAGTCATCTAAATAGAACCACTTGTCTTTCTTGAACTTGTAGCCATCGATCGACAAGTCGGTAGCATAAGAGATAATTTTACCATCAATCACCTTCATAGGCGAAAGATGGTCAAATTCAAAACGTTTCTTTTGGGTGTTATATTCCAGATACATAACGGTTTGTGAGTCATATTCAAACACTATTCGACTCTTTAAAAAGTCTTTTTTATTTCCGTCCTCATCTTTCACTTCAAACTGCGGAAGCCCCAAAACAGGAATATTTTCTTCGTCAAAACTCAAAATATCAATGACTTTAACATTTGTGTCAGGCTTGTAGATGCTCCAACCTGCCAATGCATAGCAAGTTTCTTTTGCAACATTCTTAAAAGGCACTATTCCATAGTACAAAGCCCCATACCAGTTTGTTGTGCCATACTGATTGTTTTCCAACGGCTTAAAAGATGTTTTACTTTCCAAAGTAAAAAGCGTTCCATCAGCAAGTTGTATAAAACCATTAAACAGTGTCCTGTCTTCCAACGGAATATTCCACGTAAATATATTCACCTGTCTGTCGGAAGATGTGATTTTTCCCAGATGCGTAACATTTTCAAAATCAACGAAAAAAGAATTTTCTTTTTGCAGAATATCATCTAAAACAAGTTTAATGGAATCGTTGCAAATCAATGAAACCGTGTCATTTTTAGCTGATATTATTTTATCGAATAAACTGTTGATTCTCTCTTGATTCTCAACAATTTTCTCTGTTTGAGAAAATAAATTAGCGCAAAAATAACAAAACAACAGTATAATCTTTATATTTTTCATTTTGAGTTTTGATTAAATTTAAGGAATAAATCAAACGCGAAGTTACAATTTTTTAAATAAATATCATATAAATTTTGTACCTTTACAAAAAAATTAGGAAGTAAAATTACGACAGGATTAGAAAATTCTATCAAACTATTTGTCGTAATCTACTGATTAACATTACCTTGCGATTTTTTGACCGTTGAGGTTAGGAAGGCTATGAAAATAGAACATTTTTATTTTCGTCAGATAAAAATTTCTTGTAACCGTAATTGCTTATCAACTTTGACTTTTAATGTTTCGTTTTTCTCGTTGATTCTTTCTTTTTTCTTTTCTATAATATGTGTCTCATAATCAGTATTTTAATGAACTTCCATATTATTCATTGTTCATTACCAGTTTACTGGTGTATCTCTGTTGTGTTTGTCGTACTTTAAATCTCTCAGCATCGCGGCATTGGCGCCGATAGTAATCATAAACGATTTATAATAGCCGAATGGCGTAACAGACGCCGTAAGTTTCCAACAATGCAAATTACGGCTCAAATTGAAAGCCAAACTTGTGAGTTTTATCTGTTTCTTCAACTCTATTGACGCAGTATAACTGAATTGCCAGTTGGCTGTAGGGTTGATGTAACCGTTTATACTGAGCATACTCGCGGTGAACTTCCGCTTATATTCCATTTTTTCAAAATCAAATTCAGGCGACTGCCCATAAGCAATACTGTAATTGAAGCTCAAACTCCACTGAACATCAGGTTTTTGATAACCTTCGTAATCGTGCTCTGCGTTCTTGTTTTGAGCGACTGAGTCATTCTGTTGCTGATTGATGTCGAGGCTAAACTGGTTCTGCGTTTCTTCAGACTGACCGGGATCCTGCTCATTTTCGGGTTTTTTCCTGTCTTTTTTCTTGAAAGTGCCGTTGTTTATGGTGTGGCTGAAACTTGTGGAAGTGCCTGTAAAATATGGGAATTTGCCGTGATCCCAGCGAAATTCATTGATTTTGACAGGCTGTCCGTCTGAGTTCAGGGCGTACATGTAGGGGTCGAAACTTGTCGAAAGGTTCAGAGTAATCGACTTTGAGAGTTTTATTCTCAAACTTGCCCGTATCGGAGCAAGTTTCATGGAATCGGCAACAAAGTTATAACTCGAACTCAGATTGAAATTGTCGATGATAGATACTTTTTTATAAATAATATTGCCCGTTGTGTCGGATGCAGCCTTGTCTTTGACTTTCATTTCAATGTTGTTGTCTACCGAAAAAGTAAGGCTGTTCATCTTGCCTGAACTTGGCACTAAAAATTTGCTGCCCGAAAATGGCGTGTATTTGACATCTTGTGAAACAATCTGCTGTGTGATTGGATCTACTGTCGTTTTTTGGTAAGTTTTGAACAGTTTCCACATCGGGTCTGAAAAATCGGGTCTGTAGCTAAACCCAATCGAAGGTGTAAACAAGTGGCGAATATCTCCTATGCCAAGGGCATCTCTTATTTTTTTTATAGGAGAATAAAAACCATAAAGTTTGGTATTCATGCTGACGCCCGCACTAAAACTGTAAGCCCTGTAGAAACCGCTGACAGTATCATATTCAACTGTTTGGCTGTCAAAATTCCAATCACGGTCAATTTTTTTAAATTCCCAACTCTCTGTGTATTCAAAGTTCGGCGTTATGTTCAGATATTTAAGGACAGTTAGCGGCAGGGATATTTTTGGGGAGTGCTTTATGCCGTTGCTCCAGTCTTTTGAGAAAGATGATTTTAGCAGTTTGCTTTCTTTTGTATATATGGAATTGGCAAACATCAGTGTGTATGAGAAGGCAAATTTTTCATAAAAACGCTCTTTGCCAATAGCATTCTTACGCTTGAAAGGATAGATACGGCTTACATCAAGGGTTATGTTTGGGAAAGTTATTTGTAAGGTGGAGTCTCTCATTGTTTGGGTAATGCTTCCGTTTAACGACAGGGAAAAGGGCGTTTCCGGAAATCTGCGGGTATAATTGACACTCGAACTTGTTGTGTTTTGCGACTGCTCCGCAGGATTGGCTATGTAGGTGATTTCATTCCTGTTGTACCCGCTCGTTACAAAATCCACAGAAGCGGAAAAGGTTGAAAACGGATTTGATTTTGCATCTTGCCGATGTTGCCAGTTGATATTGAAGTTTTTTGCGACTTTGTAATTTGGCATGTCTTTCTGTCCGTCAACAGTGTTTTGGTAGTTTATATTTATATTGCCTGAAAACTTGTACCGTTTCACGTAGGAGCTTTCTGCGTGAATTTTCCAGCTGCCTTTGGTGTAAATATCGCCTGTCAGAGCCAAATCAGCGTAATCATTTATTGCAAGATAATATCCGCCGTTTTTTAAAAAAAATCCGTGTACCATTTCATCTCCATACGATGGCATAATCACTCCCGAAGAGTACTTTGAAGTGAAAGGGAAAAAGCCAAACGGAATAGCGAGTGGCAACGGCAGGTCTTCCACTACCAGATATGCGGGACCCGCTGCTATATATCCTCCCGGCTTAACTTTGCCTTTGGTAAGGTTGAGATAAAAGTGCGGATGGTCGTGGTTGTCGCAGGTGGTGTATTTTCCGCTTTTCATGTTCATGTAGCCGTCTGCTGTTTTTTTGGTTTTGTCGGCTATGATGTAGCCTTCGCCCTCCTGTGTTTTTGCTCCTCTGATGTATCCTTTTTCGGTTTTGAAATTGTAGTTTATCTCTTTTGCTTCGTATTCTTGTCCGCCGTCTTTGAATACGGGTTTGCCGTTAAGGTTGCCCAATGTGTCCATTACTCCCTCGGCGTGCATGGTGCTGCTGTCCATGTTTACCGTAATAAAATCTGCCTTGATCTCCTTCTGCTTGGACTCTTTGTATAGAACAACGCCGTTTTTGTACATCATTGCTCTGCCGTCTCCGAAGAACACAATCGAATCCTCGGCGGTAAAATCCACAGGATATTCCAGTGCACTGCTGTTTTTTTTCTTGGCGGCAACCGTATCTTTTGTCAGGGCAATGGTGTCGGTGGCAGTTGTGTCGATGATTAAAGAATCAATTTTGGCAATATTTAACAAAGAATCAGCCTGCGTAATATCTTGAGCGAACATTTTGTCCGCAAAAATAAAACACAAAACAGAAGCAAAAACGAACAGTATTAATCTATTTCCCAAATATAACGGATTTATGTTTTTGAACCTAATTCAACCTGCAAAGTTAAACATAAAATCAAGACAAGGAGATAAAAAAACTTTAAAACTGTTTAAATTTTAATAAATGTTGATATGAACTGCGGCGGATTTCGGTTTGTTATCTGTTTTTCTATTGATATGAATGACCTGAATAATAAGTAACTTGGAAAATAATTTCACTTATTTTCCACAAATACTTTTAAAATCACAATATGTGCAGTTGTCTAAAACCGTTGTGGCGGAAAAAGGAATATTCGGGTTAAAAATCTCAGATATTTTTTGTTTGATATTTTCCTCAAAATCAGATGAATAGACACTAAAATCTATAACTTCCTTTTTGTCTAAAATTATGTAATTCGGTTCATCTGCCGAGAGTATTGGGATATAGAGCAAAAGCGGAACAATCGTTTTGTCAACAAACTCCTTTTCTATTACAAACGAGTACCAAAACGCCTGAGTAATGTACTTGGCACGCTTTGTATGCTGTTCAAACAGACTTTGAAGCGAATTTGCCTCTTCTCTTCGATTTGAAGTTTTAAAATCTTCAATATAGATATGGTTATCTTTTATGGTAACTCTGTCGATACGCCCACCAATATTGACTTTTACGCCATTCCCCAAATCAAAGGCAATCGAATAGGATTGCTCCATTTCATAAACCTGAAAAGGCGCTTTTTGCCTGTCATACTTCAATAGTTTGATTATAAATTTCCGAACTACACCGAAATAAATCAACTGCTCCCCGTTATAATTGGCTTTGGATACGTGACGGTTAAAAAATTCCTTTTCAAAGGCTTTTTCTATTATATTGGAAATCAGTATATTATTTTTCAGGCAAAAATCAATTTGTTCAGGATAAACAGTAAAAGATTTGAAATTATCTTGCTGATTATTACATATTTGCATGTAAATCAGTTCAATAGAGCAATGAATTATCCTGCCCAACAGACCGTCATCAAGTTCGTCTGAAAATTCGTCCTCCTTTTTAAACTTCGCAATATATTGAAAATAGAACCGCAATGAGCAGTCTATCAACGAATTAATAGCGGTTGGTGTTATAGTTTTGCCGTTTTGATTTGCATCGAAACTTGAATGAATTTTTTCAAGCAGTTCAGCCGTTTTCGGAATTAAAATCGCTTTATTACTAATAACCTGAATATCTGTATTTAGCGTTTCACGCTTGACTTCAAACGGAGCTTCTACAAGCATTTGCAGCAGAAATCTGCTCATTTCTGCTTTATATGTCTGGTTCTTAGCAGTATTGTAGAGTAAAGTTACATTTTCCGTTCTCTGCAAAAGTCGATAAAAATAGTAGGCATAAATAGCATCTTGATGCTCTATTCTACTCATATTAAAGTGTTTACGAATAAATTGCGGAATAAAAGACGAGTCAAAACTGGTTTTCGGTATAACTCCCTCATTCACAGATAGAAGTATCAAATTTTTGAAGTCCAGATTTCGAGTTTCGAGCATACCCATAAGTTGCAACCCACGTGCAGGTTCGCCGTGGAAAGGTACTGTTTCGTAGGCTAAAACTCTCTTAATTAGCAAGATAAACGTATTTAACTTAACGTCCAAATAACCTTCTTTGATCAAATCGCTCAAACGGTTAAGTATTTGATATACACGAAAAACAGCCTCATTAAAAAGGTTTTCATCCGTAAAATTGTTATCTTCATTTTTGAGTTCGGCACCTGTTATTTTGACAATATTTATCAAATAATCAATTAGTTGCGTTGGAGTTTCAATTTTCGTAAAAAGAGTTTTACAATTCAATTCTGCTATTGTTGGGTAAAAAAGTTTTTCGGCTTTTATTTTTTCGTCCAATATATATAATTCTTTGTCAATCAATAAACTATAATGATGATTCAGAACAGATTGCACATAAATATAATAAAAACCATTTGTATTTATACCCTTTTGGTAAAGTTCCAAAAGCCTGATAACATAATCATATACAGGCGTTTGATTTATTGGAAAACCCATTGTAACGTTAATTTTTTCCGATTCGGTTGGCAAAAACGATAACACAGGCAAAAGAATATTTTCATTACAGAAAACAATTGCTGTGTCGGGTTTTTGATAATTTATGCCGCCTAATTGGTTGAACCACTGTGGAATATATGATGCCTGTGCGGTTTCTGAGGTTGAAGAAATAATTTTTACACTACTTTTTTTGCTAAAATTATCAGCGTCGAAACTCAAAGCCGAAGGAAATTTTTGCAGATTTTGCCTCAAAAATGTACCTGCTTCAAAGTGCTCATTTTTGAGGTAATAGTTGTCGAAATCCCAATAAAACAGAGCTTTGTGCTTTAAAAATGAAAATAATTTTTCCTCGCATTTTGTAAGCAGGTTGAACCCCACAAAAACGTAACATTCACCGTTGTGGTCAATTGCATTTTTTTCAAAATTTTCTACCGAATCTCGATAGAGCATTCCCTGATAGGCTAACCCCTTGTTTTTCAATTTATTTTTGAAATCAGCATAAACACTTGAAAGAATTTTCCAAATTGAATAAAAATTTTCTTTAAGCTGCGTTTTATTAATTTTGATGTCAGTAAAAAAACGATTAATAATCGTCTTTTGTTCATCCGAAAGAAAATCAAAATCACTGTTAAGTTGCTCTAAATCACTAATATTAGCATAGAGCAAAGAGGCATTAACGAGGTATTTGTCTATATCGTTGAAATCGTTAAGAATAATTTCTCCGAAATAGAAAAATTCGTCAAAACTTTCAATTTCTGAATTTGGATTGTTCAAAGCAAAATGCTTTGCAAATACCTGATACAGAATGGAATTAAGCAAGAGTGGGTCGGCAATTTTGAGAGTAGAGCCAATTTTAAATATTGTGTCAATATCCAGATATTGTGGCGACCAAAGGTTTTTCTCGGAATTTTCTATCAGATGTTCGTTGAAAAAGAGCCTTGCTCTGAGGTTCGGAAACACAACTGTAACATTCGACAAATCACCGTTAAATCGACTGAGTAAGTCTTTGGCAACAAGGTTTAAGAATGACTGCATAAGTGCTTGCGTAATAAACAGAAAATTAGACTAAACCAGTTCATCGCAATAAAAACAACTCTTTTTACCTGAAGGCATCAGTTTAAAAAGTGGTTTTACCTGCTCGGTTGAAGAGATACATTTTGAATTATTGCACGTACCTCCTTCAACTACTTCATAATCAACAGGTTGCAGATTGGATCCATCTCTCCATTGTAAAAGGCTGTAAATCAATGCCATACGGATATATTTTCCGTTTAGCACTTGTTCAAAATAACACGCACGCGGGTCAAAATCAACCTCTTGCACAATTTCATTTACACGAGGCAACGGATGAAGCACAATCATATCACTTTTACCGTTATTCATCTTTTTGACATCCAGTATAAAACTGTCTTTCAGGCGATTATATTGTTCTTCATCATCAAATCGCTCTTTCTGAATACGTGTCATATAGAGTATGTCAAGCGAAGCGATATGTTTGTCCAACGAGTCTGTTTCCAAATAACTAAAACCTTTATTCTCAATGTCTTGCCTCAAATAATTGGGTATTTTCAACTCTTCGGGCGAAATAAATACAAACTTAATACCTTTGTACCTTCCAAGTGCCCTTGTGAACGAATGCACCGTCCGTCCATATTTTAGGTCGCCGCAAAAGCCAACAGTCAGATTATCAAAGCCGCCTTTTCTGCGCTTGACAGTGAGCAAATCCGCAAGGGTCTGAGTTGGGTGGCAATGACTGCCGTCCCCTGCATTTATCACTGGAACAGAGGCAAATTGTGAAGCAACCCATGGAGCACCATCTTTATTGTGTCGCATCGCGATTATATCGGCTAAACAACTGATTACCCGCACTGTATCGGCAACAGTCTCGCCTTTACTCACCGAAGAGGCGTTTGCATCGGAAAAACCGAGCACATTACCGCCAAGTTCCATCATTGCAGCAGAAAAACTGAGCCTCGTCCTCGTACTTGGTTCATAGAACAGCGTAGCAAGTTTTTTGCCCTTGCAAACTGTGTTGTATTTCTCAGGACTTTTAATAATATCCATCGCAATGGAAAGTAAAGAATTAATTTCTTGCGGCGTTAAATCAGTGATGTCTAATAAGTTACGCATATTTTTCAGGCGTTTGAAATTTTTAGTTATACCTTAGGATATGGTCGTTTCTCAACTCTGAACCATGATCAGTTCTATATCCAATCAATTGCTTCCAAACCGTTTTTCAAGAGATAGTCATTGGTTTTGGAAAAATGCCTGCATCCAAAAAAGCCTCTGTGAGCCGCAAGCGGCGAAGGGTGAGGGGCGGTCAAAATCAGGTGTTTTGATTGGTCGATAAAAGCACTTTTTTGAATGGCATAATTGCCCCAGAGCAGAAAAACTACATTGTTTTTTTGGGCGGAAATTTTCCTGATCACTTCGTCCGTAAATTGTTCCCAACCGCAGTTGCTATGCGAGTTGGCGAGGTTTGCCCTTACAGTCAAAGAGGCGTTCAGCAGAAATACGCCTTGCTCCGCCCAACGAGTTAGATTGCCTGATGTTGAGGGTGTTATCTGTAAATCATCGGAAATTTCCTTATAGATATTTTTCAGTGATGGAGGTAATTCAATGCCATCTCTGACGGAAAAACTAAGTCCGTGAGCCTGCCCGATACCGTGGTAAGGGTCTTGCCCGATTATCACAACTTTCACATTATCAAATGCACAGGTATCAAAAGCATTGAAAATCGACTTGGCAGGAGGGAAAATCTGCTTTGTGCGATATTCTTCCCGTACAAAACCAACAAGTTGCTGAAAATAAGGTTTTTCAAACTCGTCTGAAAGCACTTTCAACCACGACTGTTCAATTTTTACGTCCATGACAATTCACTGCTATTTACACCGACTGTTCAAAAAAGCCAAAATCTCTGCGGTTACGTTGTTTTCGGGAGCAGTGTAAAGCACATTGTCCGTCATAGAACTTGTGGACATTATCAGTGAAAATCTTTTGTTTTTATTTAGCTCATTGATAGCCAAATTGATACTGTCTTTCAACTGACCGTCAAGTTTTTGCTGTTCCACCATAAATTCGTTTTCCAATTTTGCGCCGTGCTCTTGAATGCTGGACTGTTTTTTTTGCAGGCGAGCCGCTTCCTGCTCCGCTCTTTCACGGCTGAGAAAGGCATGGTTGTCGATTTTTTTTTGAAAATCATCCATTTCATTCTGTAAATTACGAGCTTGCATGTTAAGTGTCAGGTGGGCATCTTCCGCCTTTTGGGTGAGTCTGTCCCTTGCAGCAATGGCAAATTTGTACTTTTCAAGGATGGTGTCGCTATTTACTACACCTATGGGCAACACGCCACTTGCAACGCTGACAACTTTAGACTCAACCTCAGGCTTTTCCGTTTTGTGTTTATTGCTATTGCAACTCGCTAACACAGAGATAGTTATACATATAAAAAGGGTTTTTCTCATATCACCGATATATAATTTATAATAGTGTGCAAAGTTAGAAAAATTTTCTCACCTAAAAATATTTTTTTTACTCATCACAAATTGAATCCATGTCAACCGTTTCAGGCAGCAGTTTTTCAAGTGCCTTGTCTGTCTGTGTAAGTGTGTTTTTGCAGAACGAAATCAGAGCCAATGCCTCTTTTACCCTGTCGGTAAGTTCGTCAATTTCATATTCGTTTGACTCCATTTTGCTTACGATTTGCTCAAGGCGTTCCTCTGCCTGAGAATAGGTTTCTATTTCTTTTGTCATAATATTTTATCTTAAAATGTTGCTTAATGGCACGATTTTTGCATAACAGTGAACAAATTTGCTTTTGTTATGCAAAGTTATGCTTTTTTTCGGAAACTATGAAAAAAAAATTAAAAAAATGATGAAATTTTCCTGATTTCATGAGGGAGATTTTGTAAAATAACATAAATATCCGTTTTTAATGCTTGATTATCAGCGTATTAAGCGAAAAAAATATTTTTCAAAAAAAGTGTTTAATAATAAAAAAAGTTGTACCTTTGCGTGTTTAAATAATTCAAAATTACTAATTAAAAAATATTAAAAAAGTATGAAAAAATTTGGTTTAATTGTATTGTCCGTTGCGATGTTTGCATCGTGTGGAAACAAGGCGAAAGATGCTGAACAAGCTCGTTTGGACTCTATTCGTGTTGCTGATTCTATTGCTGCCGTTGAAGTTGAAGCCGCTGCTTACGCTCAATTTGTAGCTGATTCTATTGCCGCTGCTGAAGCTGAGGCTCTTGCCGTTGCTGAGGCTGCTAAGACAGGTAAAAAGGCTCCTGCTAAGGTTGATCCTAAAAAAGAAGAAACAAAACCAGTAGTGGAAGAAGTTAAAGCTCCGAAAACTATTGAACAAAAAGTTGAAGACGCAAGCAAAAAGGCTGCGAAAGATGCAAAAAGCGAGTTATTTAAATAATCTAATTAATAAATTAATAAAAATGAAGAAGTTATTTTTTGCAATGTTGGTGGCTGTTGCTGCCGTTGGGTTCACTTCTTGTGGAGGTGACATGACAGACCAAGAACTGAAGGAAGCCATCACTGGTAAAACCTTCGAAGGTAGTTATAGCGATGCCACAATTAGAATGGCTACGTTAACAGGTTATACTTTTATCTTAACGGTGGCGGCTGAACCCGTAGCTGCTGGAACTTATGATGTTATTGGTGGTAAAATGATTTGCACAGATGTTGACGGAACCACCATGACAGCTACAATTCAGAAAAAAGGTAAAGAATTGGAACTTTTGAACCCAGAGACGGGAGCAGTACTAGCAACTCTTGTTGTTAAGTAAGTTTTCCGATTGTAATAAAACCAAAAAAGCACCCCCGAAATTTCGGAGGTGCTTTTTTGTGCCTAAACTGATTTTTTTGTACCTTTGCAAAAAAATACTAATATTCAATCTTATTTTTGATTAAATGAAATGCGGAATAGTAGGGTTGCCTAATGTAGGCAAATCCACGTTGTTTAATTGTCTGTCGAAAGCAAAAGCTCAATCGGCAAATTTTCCATTTTGCACGATAGAACCTAATATCGGAATAATTACCGTGCCTGACGGGCGGTTGAACAGTTTAGCCGAACTGTGTAAGCCTGAGCGGGTTATCCCCACAACAGTTGAAATAGTTGATATTGCGGGCTTGGTAAAAGGTGCAAGCAAAGGCGAAGGTTTGGGCAACAAGTTCCTTGCAAATATCAGAGAAACTGACGCAATAATCCACGTGCTTCGCTGCTTTGACGATGAAAATGTGGTTCACGTAGACGGGCAAATTAATCCTGTAAGAGACAAGGAAATAATTGATACAGAACTGCAACTCAGGGACTTGGAAACAGTAGAAAGCCGCATTCAGAAAGTCCAGAAACAGGCACAGACTGGTGGCGACAAGCAGGCAAAGGTAGCCTACGAAGTGCTTTTGAGATACAAAGTTGCCCTTGAACAGGGCAAAGCGGCACGTACAGTTATCTTGAACACAAAAGACGAGCAAACCGTTGCTGCCGAGATGTTTTTGCTTACAAACAAACCTGTTATGTACGTCTGCAACGTAGATGAAAATTCGGCTATAAAGGGCAATCAATATACTCAACAGATTATTGCTGCGGTAGAAAATGAAAACGCACAAGTCTTGATTTTGGCTGCGAAAACAGAGGCGGAAATTACTGAGCTTGACAGTTATGAAGAACGTCAAATGTTTCTCCAAGAAATTGGTCTGCAAGAGTCTGGTGTGGCGAGGTTAATCAAGTCAGCATACAGTTTGCTCAATCTCAAAACATTTCTGACAGCAGGTGCTGACGAAGTTCGGGCATGGACTTTTGTTGCGGGCAGCAAAGCTCCTCAGTGTGCGGGCGTTATCCATTCCGATTTTGAAAAGGGGTTTATTCGTGCCGAAGTTATCAAATATGTAGACTTTGTTGCATTAGGGTCCGAAAGTGCCTGTCGTGATGCAGGCAAACTTTATGTGGAAGGCAAGGAATATCTCGTGCAGGACGGAGATATTATGCATTTCAGGTTTAATGTCTAAGTATTGGTAAAATTTTAGAAAAATGATTTCATATTTTTCCGAAAACATAAAAATTCCAACTATCAGCAGACGAAAAACATCTGCGTGGATTAGACTCGTTGCAAGTCGATATAACAGAAAAATTGGAGAAATTGCATATATTTTTTGCGATGATAAAAAAATTCTTCAAATCAACAGTCAATACCTAAAACACAACTACTATACGGACATCATCACCTTTGACTATTCCGAAAACAACACTGTTTCAGGCGATATTTTTGTTTCGGTTTCTACCGTTGAGTCCAATTCAAAAAAGTTCGGAGTATCCCTTGATGAAGAACTTCACAGGGTTATTATTCACGGAATACTGCACCTGTGCGGGCAAAACGACAAAACCCCCGAAGAGCAGGCACAGATGAGAACCGAAGAGGACGAGGCACTAAAATCAAGACTTTGTGATTGAGAATGGAAAATTTAGAGAGGAGAACTTAGATAAATGGGAATATAGGGAGTATTTTTAATTCTTAATTAAAATCATGTCTTTTGGTTCTAAAATTTAACTAAACAGGTTGATTTATTTACCCCAAATTTTTATAAAAACATAAAATGCAAATTCATACACTGAAAAATGGTATTCGGCTATTGCATATAAAAGACTGTTTACCAATTACTTATTGCGGTTTTGCCATCAATGCAGGCACGCGAGACGAACATACAAATGAGTACGGTATTGCTCATTTTACCGAACATTGTTTGATGAAAGGCACAAAAAAACGCAATAATCGGCAAATTATCGACAGAATTGAGGCAATTGGCGGCGAATTGGACGCCTATACCACCAAAGAAGAAACCTTTATCTATGTAACTGTACCACAGCCACAGACCGAGCGAGCCATTGACTTGCTGTCGGATATTTTGTTTAATTCCACTTTCCCAAAAGCCGAAATTTTGAAAGAAAAAAATGTGATTGAGGACGAAATTCAATCATATAACGACTCGCCTTCAGAGTTGATTTTTGACGAATTTGAAGAGTTGATTTTTCAATCATCTCCGTTAGAACATAATATTTTAGGCAATGAAAAACTTTTCAATTCCTTTACAACCGAAAAATTTCAAAGCTATATAAAGCGTTGTTATACAACGGATAATATTCTGTTTTTTATTCAAGGCAATATTGAGGAAGAAAAGCTGTTGAAACTTGCAGAAAAATACTTTGTGGCAAATTCCTCAAAACGAAATTTCAAACGTACTGCCCCGACAATTTACGCGCCGCAAAATATTGAAAAAGACAAAGATACATTTCAAGTGCATTGCTTAATGGGTAACCTTACGTATCGTTTTGGTTACAATAACGACCTGACAACCACTCTGTTGAACAATATTGTGGGTGGTCCCTTTATGAGTAGCAGGCTCAATATGGCTGTACGTGAGCGTAACGGCTTGGTTTATTGCATTGACTCATCTTTAACTCTCTATTCGGATATCGGTTATTGGGGCGTCTATTTTGGCTGTGACAAACAAAATTACAATAAATGCACAGCATTAATTTACAATGAATTAGAGAAATTGACAATGACTCAAATTTCAGATACTCAACTGAAAAAAGCCAAGCAGATGTTTTCGGGAAATTTATTAATCGTGTCTCAGAACAAGGAAAACCGACTGCTTGCTGCTGCAAGGTCGGTGCTTCATCTTGACCATTTCCGTACCGAGCAGGAAATTTTAGCAAAATTAGAGCAAATCTCCGCCGCCGAACTCCATAAAGAAGCGCAGCAACTTTTTGATATGGACAAATTTACAGTACTAAAATTTGTGTAGTTGTATTTCTGTTTTATTTTCATTACCTTTGCAAAATAAATATTCAATATTATGGTAGCAAAAATTAAGTTTTCATTTCTCCGTGTACTGTTCCGTCTGTTCTCCTTTTTGGCGGACAAAACAGGCGGCTGGAAAATGTTTGTCAAGCCCAAACTGCTGTTGGGGACGCTGTTGGTGGGTATAACAGTTGGAACAAGTGTAACGTCCTGTGCAACATCGTGCTATGATGTACCAGCAAACGACCCTTATGTGACGGACACTACGCAAGTTGTAACGGATACCGTACCCGAAACGCCAACCGAGTTCCCCAACATAAACAAATTGAAATAGTTATGGTATACTGAACTCGGCTTTTGAATGAGAAAAATTATTAATATAAATTATTGATTATCAGATAAATATATTGATATAAAAACTAAATTTATGACCAAGTGTAGTATAACAAAAATTAAGTTTTCATTTCTCCGTGTGCTGTTCCGTCTGTTCTCCTTTTTGGCGGACAAAACGCGTGGTCGGGAAATGTTTGTCAAGCCCAAACTATTGTTGGGGACGCTGTTAATTGGCATTTCGGTAGGGGCAGGCGTGAGTTCTTGCAACACTACACCACGCAATCATGAGGGTAACACTCAGCCAGAACCCATCGTAGAGCCTACCTGCTATGACCCCGTTGCTCCGATTATTTCCAACACAACCCCTCCGACTATCCATGGTGGTAGAGCCATGACAAATGTACGGGATACACTTGAACAAGTGCCAAATGCAGTTAACACACCGCCGGACGTAACTTGTTATAAGGTTGCGACATTGCCTGATACAACAAAAACTGATTCTCTACAAAATTCTGATAATCAAGTAAAAAAATGACAGCCACTGACAGAATCGCCTTGCCACATATTGCTTTTGAACTCACCAACCGCTGCAACCTTGACTGTATCTATTGTTACAACATTTGGAAAATGACTGGAGCCAAACATGTTGCGTTCAACTCTTACCAAAAAGCCACTAAAGCACTTGACGAGGTGTTTCGGCAAGCAAATATTCTATCGGTGGCACTCACAGGTGGCGAGCCTTTGCTGGCGGAACGCTTTTTGGAAGTTGCATTGTTTTGTCGTATGGCAGGCAAGCAGGTAACCGTTATTAGCAACGGTGTACGCAAAGCGGAAACTACTTATCAGCAACTACTCAAAATGGGCGTAGGGCTTTTTGAGTTTCCAATTCACTCGGCGCAGGCGAGTATTCACGACAAAATGGTTGGGTACGCAGGCAGTTGGGAACAGTCGGTAGCATCGGTCAAACAAATACTGCAATTGGGCGGCTACGTAGTGCCTGTGGTGGTTATAACACGCTTTAACGTGGGAGTTCTTGGCGAAACGCTTGACTTTATCAACAGTTTGAATTGCAAACGCATTATGCTGAACCGCTACAACATAGGTGGTAGTGGTTGCGAACGACCACAAGAAATCTCAGCCTCGCCCAACGAACTTCGTTCTGCATTTGCACTTGCCGACCACAAAGCCACAGAACTCGAATTACGGCTCAGTTCCAATGTCTGCTCTCCAATGTGCCTGCTTCACCCCAGGGATTATCCCAATATCGCTTTCGGACACTGTTCGTTTGATGCAACGTTAAGACCTGTCACGCTGGATGTTAACGGCAATGTTCGCCTCTGCAATCACTCGCCTGTGGTGGCAGGAAACATTTTTGAGCAACCACTGTGGGAGATCCTTAACGGCGATTATGCACAATTGTGGGCGAGCAGCATACCGACTTTCTGCTCCGAGTGCGTAGAATGGCAACAGTGCAAGGGTGGTTGCCGCGCTGCCTCCGAGCAATGTCAACTCGGTTTGACACACGAAGACCCGATACTGCAATTATAACGGATTTTACTTTCCTAAAAGATAATAGCATGTAGACTTATTATATCAAATTTCATCCTCACTTTTGACTATTAAGCCCATATTTATTATCTTTAATCTCTCGTATAAAAAAATCTATAAATGCCTGTTGAACTGTTATTTCCTCCTGACTTCGACGGTCAAAAATCACAAAGCACTATTACTCAATGACTTACCAAAACAGCGAGCCACTACATTTTTTAATTTTCGAGTAATTGATAAGGCACTAAACTTCGGTGTTTTTTCATTGCTTGATATATTGTTTGTG
>JAITNR010000048.1 GCA_031290375.1 Prevotellaceae bacterium
GCCTGAGTGCCTGAAGTACCTGTGGCAAAATCAATGGTTTTTGAAGTCGTACCTGTACTGCCCCATACAATATGTTCGTGTCCATCAGGAGTTTGGTCTGCTGTTCCGCCACGTCCCCACTGGTAAAGGTCGCCAATGTCGGCAGCATTTTCGTTTTCTACGCCAAGATTGGTTGCCAAAATCCGCAGGTAGCCGTTGGAGTTGCTATAATCAGGCGAAGTTGCCGAAGTCGGAACGTCTAACTCTACATAATAGTATTTAACACCATTAAACATTACAGAATTGTTTTCGTCAAGTTTGATAAACTCAATTTCGGTAGTAACCGTTTGCGGCGTAGTAGTGTTGGGGTTGGTGTATTCGCAAGTGAAAATGAGTATGTCATTTTTATTCACATTACCAAGCAGCGTATTAAGTTCGGCGCTCCAAGCAGAACCCACAGTACCAAAATTACTCGGAACACGGAACGTTTGAGCCGTACCACCCTTAGCCGCAGGAATGTTCACAACAGTAGCTTGGTTTTTGCGGTTAACTTTCCATTGGAAAGAAGTTGCATTACCGCCGGTGTTTACGCCTTTGTACAACTCCAAATCCTGATATTGGTAAGTGTACATTACCGAAACAGGAGAGAAAATGTTGTAGGCGGTGGGTGATAGTTCAGCACAATTAGTTTCAAGCGTTATCGTTACAGCGGTTCTTATCGTGCTTTCTACTCCGCTAACCGTTTGCGAAGCGTGATAAGTAGCACCATCAACCAATGCCGTACTGCCTGATAAAGCCGTACCGCCTGTCTCAGCAGCATACCAGTTTAAGCCGCTTGGTTCTAAATCTGCAATAGTGGTGCCGCAAACCTTCTGTGCATCGGCAAGGATGGGGGCAAGAGGCGGAGCAGACGGACAACCGATACCGACCCATACTTCGTCCGTGCCTTTCCAGTACTTCACGCAATTCAGGGTTGAGTCGTAGACGATAAGTCCGCGCGCCAAATTTTTGTAATTGGCATCGAGGCTGGTCTTAATCTGCTCTCCCAAATCGTCGATAGCAGTAGTTGATAACTGCGGCAAGCGCAAACCCTTGTCGCCGCCGCTAATCAGTTCGAGAACTGAAAACGGTTCGGGGGCTTTGTCATACCCGATTGTAACCTGTGCTTTAATGCCTGTTGGCAACAGCACTGCTGCGAAAAGCAGCGTGAAAAATAAAACTTTTGTTGTTTTCATTTGAATAAAACTTTTTAATTTTTGATAAATAGTAATAAATAATTATATAATTTTCTTTTAATTCTTATGGGCATTAAGGGCTATAAAGCCCTTAATGGAAACTTGTCGGGCGTATGTAATATGTTTGTTGGAACTCTGCAAATATCCTAAAATTCTTTTTTTTTCATTATTCATTAATAAAAAATCCCTGAAAGATATTTTATTTCTTTCAAGAATTGCGACAAATTCTTCCGACTTTATTGTGGAAAAATTTCTTAAACTGTCTTGTGTATTTAACTGATTTTTACTATACTTCGCGCGCGCGTGTAATAAGTGGTGTGGAACCTGCTCATGTGTGTGTGTGTGTGTGTGTGTGTGTGTTTAACAATATTTTCCATATTACCAAACATTTCAGTCATAAAAAAAGTTAAAAAAACTTTATTCAGTGAATGACTGACAGAGGATAATGAGTAATTGGGTAACATGTGTTGGATTAATTGTTAATAAAGATTCTGCTTAAGTTCAAAATTGAATGCAAAGGTAAGTGAATTTTTTTAATTGTGCAAATTTATTTTTACACATAAATTCAGAATTTTCAAAATTCACATATTTAGTTCTGTAAATCCTGAGAATTGTGGGCACTTCTAAAAATTGATGAAAACCAAATAGTTAAATCTATAATACCTTAATTATCAACATGTTACAAAATCAATCTTGTCTGAAAATTTAATTATTAGAACTGCCCTTGTGTTAATTCTATAAAATGTATTCCGTATTGCTTCGGATAAATTCTGCTAATGATAATTTTTACTGTCAATTTCGCGGATTTTTTATTCTATCACTTATTTTTTGAAAAAAAATTTGGATATATAAAAAAAATGTATTACCTTTGCATTCGTATCGCGGAGTAGAGCAGTGGTAGCTTGTCAGGCTCATAACCTGGAGGTCGTGGGTTCGAATCCTGCCTCCGCAACTTTTGCCCCTAAACGTCTGTTTATCTTACTGATAAACAGACGTTTAGGCATTTTTGTTTGGCAAACCATTCAATAGTGTATCCCTTTTCGCGCAAAAATTGACGGATTAACTTACCTGTATGTATATCGTTTATTGACACAAAAATTAGCGTGATACTTTTAGCGTATCCCGCTAACTAAGGTAATTTGCCGTACCCACAGGGACAAGATAAGTAAAAGTCCACGCAACAACACGGATATTTCAACTTAATCCTTTCCCTATTAATTTTGGCAAATTTTTTAGTTAGGAAAAATAAACTAAAATGTTTATTTATAAATTATTACTACAATTAATTACATTTTTTCAACTTTAATTTTACATATAGTGAAATTTTCATCCTCGTATCTATCTTTTTTAATTCTCAGTCCTTGACTTTTACCTCCTTTGCGTGATGCGACTCTACCTGCGAAAGTCCGATAAACACAGCCGAAAGTATCGTAAATACGTATGCCTGAATAAAGGCAACAAGCAGTTCCACAAAGTCAATGAAAATCGTCATAACAACGGATACTACGCTCATTGAGGCACTCATAGCCGCTCCGAGTTGGGCTGTGAGAAAAATTACGCACGTCAGTCCAAGCACAATTGAATGCCCCGCCAAAATGTTGGCAAAAAGACGTATCATAAGAGCAAACGGCTTGGTAATCATACCCACAATTTCGATTGCAGGCATTATCGGTATGGGTACTTTTAACCACATTGGCACATCGGGCCAGAAGATTTCCTTCCAATACTCTTTTGTGCCAAAGACATTTACAATCACAAAGGTAAAAAGAGCCAAAACCAGCGTCACAGCAATGTTTCCCGTAACGTTTGCGCCACCGGGGAAGAACGGAACGATGCCCATCAGATTGTTGATAAAAATAAAGAAAAACACCGTCAGCAAATATGGTATGTAACGTCTGTAATTCGCTCCTATACAAGGCTTTATAATGCTATCAACGAGCATCATCACAAACATTTCGATAAACGCCACAAACCCTTTCGGGTTGCTGTTTTCGACATTTCTGTTTCTGTACCATTTGGCACAAAGAAGAATTATCAGCACCAATATTATACTATTGATTATCAGCGACAAAGCATTTTTGGTTATGGAAAAATCAAACGGACGCATTTCTTGCCCATCGGCATCTTTTTCAACTATTTTGCCCTTATATTTTTCTGATTTTGAGATATAAAAGCCTTTATATTCAGCATGTCCGTGTTCAAGTCTGGAAGAAGAAAAAACGCTCCACTCTCCACTGTTGGACAGCACAATTACGGGCAATGGAATAGCTATTTCGTGCCCCTTGAATGTGGCTATGTGCCACATATATCCGTCAGAAACGTGTCCCAAAATCAGTTCGGTTACGTCCAATTGCGAACTTTCTGTGGTGTCAGTCCGGTGCTGTTCTTCGTTTGAATAGGCATTGAGTCCAATTAACGAAAGCAAAACTACTGTCAAAAATTTTCTCCTAATCAACATTTTTCTGTTTCTCTTTTTTTAGTAAATTTTCCCTGTTCTTCAAATAAAAAGTATTGAATACCAAATAAATAATATACAAAATTGCGAAGCACAAAATAAAATTCTCCTTCTCAATGCCAACCGCAAAATAATAGATGAGAATTATCGAAAGTGAAAGCAAAAACCTGCCTGCTTCAAATCCCATAAACACATTGACAGACTGCATATTGGACATATTTTTCCTGTTAATTATGATAATGGAAACCCATTCATAACCTCCCAGAAAAATTATCATGGCAAACAACCACAACTTCGGAGCAGTATCAGTAAAAATCCTGTCTGCAAAAACTGCCGCCGAACTTGTTAATACACAAGTCAAAAACAACAATCCGAATAGATATTTTCTATTAAACATATTCATAATTATTCCACGCAAACCGACACTTTGTTTTGCCTTGCTTCAACAAAGCCACTTTCTATTTCAACTTCGTTGTTGGTATTTGACACTCTGTAAATCACTTTGCCCTGTTTCAAAACCGAAATAATAGGAGCGTGATTTTCCAAAACCGTAAACGAACCCGCTATCCCGGGCAAAGTAACCAGTTCGGCTTTGCCGCTATACAGTATTTTTTCGGGTGATATTATTTCTAATTGCATTTTTTATTATTTTTTTACCTCCAACCTAATTAATAGACAGGCAGCTAATTCTCAATTATTGCTCAGAAAGTTTCTTTGCCTTTTCAGCCACCTCTTCGATGGTTCCGACATTAAGAAAAGCCTGTTCGGGCAAGTCATCAACCTCGCCGTCCATAATCATGTTGAATCCCTTTATCGTATCTTCGATGGAAACCATTACGCCGGGCACGCCCGAAAACGCCTCTGCCATGTGAAACGGCTGAGAAAGAAACCGCTGCACCCTGCGGGCACGATTTACAACCAGCTTGTCATCGTCTGACAACTCTTCCATGCCGAGAATTGCAATAATGTCCTGCAATTCCCTGTAACGCTGCAACAACTGCTTAACCCTCTGCGCTGTTTCGTAGTGAGTCTCACCCACAATGTTCGGGTCAAGAATACGCGATGTTGAGCCAAGCGGATCAACAGCGGGGTAGATGCCCAATTCCGATATTTTTCTGTCCAAAACGGTGGTAGCGTCCAAAAACGAGAAAGTTGTAGCGGGTGCAGGGTCAGTCAAGTCGTCTGCAGGCACATAAACTGCCTGTACCGAGGTAATTGACCCATTTTTTGTTGAAGTAATACGCTCCTGCATAAGCCCCATTTCCGAAGCCAAAGTAGGCTGATAACCTACAGCCGAAGGCATACGTCCCAAAAGTGCCGATACCTCCGAGCCTGCCTGAGTAAAACGAAAAATATTGTCTATGAAAAACAGGATGTCGCTTCCACCCTCACCTGCATTGTCGCGGAATGCTTCGGCAATGGTCAAACCGGACAGGGCAACCGAAGAACGTGCTCCAGGTGGCTCGTTCATTTGCCCAAACACCAGCGTAGCCTGCGATTTTGCCAGTTCGTCATAATCAATTTTATCCAAATCCCATTCGCCACGTTCCATCGACTCCCTGAACTCCTTGCCATAACGAATTACACCCGATTCTATCATCTCTCTGAGCAAGTCGTTGCCCTCACGCGTACGCTCGCCCACGCCTGCAAAAACAGAAAAGCCATTGTGTTTTTTGGCAATATTGTTAATCAACTCCATAATCAGTACGGTTTTGCCTACGCCGGCACCTCCAAAAAGTCCGATTTTACCACCTTTCAGATATGGAGCGAGCAAATCCACCACCTTGATACCTGTAAAAAGAATTTCCTTTGAAGTTGACAAATCCTCAAATTTTGGCGGGTCGCGGTGAATAGCCTGTGCGTTTTCATCGCTCACAGGCTTCATTCCGTCTATGGTTTGACCAATTACGTTAAGCAGGCGTCCTTTCACCTGATTGCCGACAGGCATTGAAATGGGGCGGTTGAGGCTTTCAACTTCCATTCCCCTGAAAATACCGTCAGTAGAATCCATTGCCACTGTTCTAACAGTATCTTCGCCGATATGTTGCTGAACTTCAACAATTAAGACTTTCCCGTCAGGACGGACAATTTTCAGTGCTTCGTGAATTTTTGGAACAGAATTTTCCACCTTGTCGTAATTCACATCGATTACAGGACCTATCACCTGCGAGATGTAACCAATACTTTTGGGCATAATATTTTATTTTTTTGGGTCATCATTAAACAACTGACTGATATTCACTTTATTTGACAAAAAACAGCCAGTAAAAAATCAATTTGCAAATTTACATTAAAAGATTTAAATTCGCAAATTGAAATGAACCAGACTAAAACTTTTTTTTTGAAGTGCTATTGTTTTTGAGTAAGCTAAAATCTTTTTTCTCTATTCTTCACAGTGTCCATTCTGTAAAGTTTGTCGTTCCGGTGGATTGGTTCGGCTGTTTTGATTGAAAAATATACGCCTTTGCACACTTTGTCAACCGATTTTAAATCAACTCGTATATCTTTCACTGTTTGTTCATAAGCCCCTGTGGTATAGCCTGTTACAAGAATTTCATCGCCAACCGAAAGTTCGCCTGTTTCGAGAATAAATTCGGCAACGCCTATTTTTCCAAAATAATTTGTGCATCTGCCGGTATAAACTTTCATTTTTGTTGCCTGTGAGCCATAAACAGAGTTCCATTCACCGAGTTTTTGACCAAGATAGTAACCGTTCCAAAAACCACGATTAAAAACCCGCGACAAACGCTCGTCCCACCTCGCAATCTTTTTTTCCGAAAAAGTATTGTCCAGACAAGCATCAATAGCTTGAGAATAGCACTCTACAACTGTTTTGACGTACTCCGCACCTCTTGCTCTGCCTTCGATTTTAAAAACCCGCACACCGGCATCTATCATTTTGTTGAGAAAATGAATGGTTTTTAAATCTTTTGGAGACATAATAAACTCATTATCAATCTCCAACTCGGTATCAGAGGAAGTATCCCTGACCAGATAGCTGCGGCGACAAAGTTGCGTACATTCGCCTCTGTTCGCCGAAGTATTGTAATGGTGCAAACTCAGGTAGCACTTGCCCGAAACCGCCATACATAATGCTCCGTGACAAAACATCTCGATTTTTACAAGTTCGCCTTTGCGCCCATAAATGTGCTCATTTTGAATATTTTGATAAATTTCGTAAACTTTGTTCATATCCAATTCGCGAGCCAATACCACCACATCGGCAAATTGTGCGTAGAACTTCAAATCTTCCGTGTTTGTTATATTCAGTTGCGTTGACAGATGCACTTTCACCCTCTGTTGCGCTGCATAATTCATAGCCGCTACATCGGAGGCGATAATTGCAGAAATTCCAGCCTCTTTTGCCGAGTCAATGATTTTTTTCATCAACTCAATATCACTGTCAAAAATTATGGTATTAACTGTAAGATAGGATTTTACATTATTTTTAGAACAAATTTCGGCTATGTTTTTCAGATCACTAATGGTAAAATTATTTGCCGAACCGTTTCGCATATTCAGCCCTTCTATGCCAAAATAGACGGAGTTGGCACCTGCCTTGATAGCCGCCTGCAAGCAATCCCAAGAGCCTGCGGGTGCCATTATTTCAAAATTTTCGCGTAATAGAGTGTTAGACATTGAATTTTAGAGGTTAGAACCAAAAATTTAGATAATTTATTATGAGCCAATAATCAGAAAAAAAATCTACGCTTGATTGTATTAATGCTTAATTTCATTTCATTGATGGTTATTCTTTTCGTGTTCAATATCCGCATTTTCAATTTTTAATTATCACGCAAAGTTACTACTAATTTATGAGATTTATGTATATTTCGTCAACCTCAGCTACTTCAATTTTATTGGTTTCCGATTGGAATCCCTTTTTTTAATCCAAAATTTCTTAATACAGAAGAAAAATATGTTATATATCCAATTTTTTTTTAGAAAAATGCAGATTTTTTTCATACAAAATTTTAAAAAAATTCAGAATAAAACCTACACCTTTGATATTCACAATTTCTGTCCATATTCCACCTGTTGAACTTCTATACCTTGTATCTGACTGTTAAAAATATAAAAATTATCCAAAACTCAGACTTATATGCTTGCTATCCAATAAATTATGGCTAATGTGGATCACAACAACATTCGCTAGTATAGTAATTATAACTATAGTAACCGTAAAGCCAACTACGACTTTCGCACTTGCTTTGGCAACTACTCTCCGAACTTGCTGTATAGCAACTTTTTTCCCTTTCACAACTAATTGCTGCAAACATAATTACTATGGCACTTATTGCCATTCCTGCAATTGAAATAATTTTCTTCTGCATAAAAATTTGTGTCGGTTATATACCATTGACCCGTCGGTTTTATTATTCATATTTCTTTAAGTTCCATTGTAGTGAATTTTTACCCCTGCTGTGCTTGATTGTAAAGTTTTCCAACGTCTTGTGTTTGTGCCTGCACAACAAAAATATTGATTGCACAAAAACCTAAAAAAGTGCAGATTTTTTTCATACGTAAATTTTTAAAAATTCAGAGTAAAACCTACACCGTTTGCTGTTAAACCGAAATTTAATTTTGGTTGATATGTGTAGCCATCAACGCCAAAATTTTTTCTCGCAAAATCGTTTTTGATTGATTTTTTTCTTGTGCCTGCCGTGGTCCAAACAGGAATACCGACAACTACCAAAACTTCTCCTATCCCCAAGAATGAGTAACCAGTTGCATATCCTTTTTTTGCGTTTAAAATTATGCTGCAAATATACACAAAATTATTTAATTATCAAAATTTTAAAAGCAATTTTTTTCAACAAAATAAAAATGCTTCCGAGATTATTTTTTGCAATACATATTTTAATTGTTTACAGTATGTTATTTTTTAGTAGTGCCATTAATATATCTTTATTCGTTATTGAGATTTCGTTAATTCGATAGAAATAAATAAATTCAGCAAGAAACAAAAAATGTTTCGCATTCAACAATGCTTTCAACGTATGAATATTATCTTCAAAAAAAACATTTTCGGCATAAAGTATGTCATTTGCCACAAGAAAATCTCGTAAAAACACTTTACTCCAAGCTGACGAAAATTTTTTCCAATACGGATAATCTATTTTCAAATAATCAAAACCGGTAATAACATTTGTATTGTACCTTAAATCCGCAAATAAATTAAAAAAAAATTAGCAAAGTGTTGAAAACAAAATGCTTAGAACACTTTGCCGTTTGAAAAATTTCACTTATTTTTGTGATACGAAACAAAAAATAATAA
>JAITNR010000123.1 GCA_031290375.1 Prevotellaceae bacterium
GTTGACGGTATTGCAGTTGGCTTGGCATCGAAAATAATGCCGCACAATTTCAACGAACTTATTGATGCCTCGATTGCATATTTACAAGGCAAAACTTTTGAACTTTATCCCGATTTTCCAACAGGCGGATATATTGATTGCCAGAGATATAACGATGGTTTACGCGGCGGAGCGATAAAAGTACGCGCAAAAATTACAAAAGGCGAAGATTTCAAAACCCTTATAATAACAAACGTACCTTTCGGAAAAACAACATCCGTAATAATAGAATCGATACTCAAAGCCAACGAAAAAGGCAGAATAAAAATCAAAAAAGTTGACGATAATACATCTAAAAATGTTGAAATTGTAGTACATCTCGCCAACGATACATCGCCTGACAAAACAATAGACGCACTTTACGCATTTACCGATTGCGAAACTTCAATATCTCCCAATTCGTGCGTAATTGTTGACAGAATGCCAATGTTTTTGAGCGTTACCGACATTCTGCAACGTTGCACCAACTCAACACGCGAATTGTTGAACAAAGAACTTGAAATTCGTATGAACGAATTGCTTGAAGACTGGCATTATTCATCGTTAGAAAAAATATTTTTTGAACAACGCATTTATCGTGAACTCGAAAAAGATGCCAAAACGTGGGAAGACCAACTTGCATCAATAGAACTCGCATTTGAACCATATCTTAAAAAACTGAAACGCGATGTAACTCGCGAAGATGTGCTTAAACTTACCGACAAACCTGTACGCAGAATATCAAAATTCGACATAAAAAAAGCTGATGAACACATCCAAAATGTTGAATTGGAAATGGATGAAGTACAAAATAACCTCGATAATTTAACAGAATATACAATCACATATTTTCGTCAGATAAAAAAGAAATACGGCAAAGGACGCGAACGCAAAACAGAAATTATAAACTTTGATATTATCGAAGCATCGCAGGTTGTTGTTGCCAACGAAAAACTGTACGTAAACCGCGCCGAAGGCTTTGTAGGAACAGGATTGAAAAAAGATGAATATCTGTGCGAATGTTCTGATGTTGACGATATTATCGTATTTCTGCGAAACGGAAAATATATGGTTACAAAAGCCGCCGAAAAAACATTTGTAGGCAAAGATATTTTGCACGCAGGAATATTCAAGCGCAACGACGAGCGAACAATATACAATGCCGTTTACCGAGATGGAAAAAACGGCGCAATAATGATGAAACGTTTTGCCGTTACATCCATCACCCGTGACAGAGAATACGACCTTACAAAAGGAACGGCAAACTCGCAAATACTGTATTTCAGCGCAAATCCCAATGGCGAAGCCGAAATATTGAAAGTGTATTTCAAACCTCGTCCGCGATTGAAAAATTTGATTACCGAACTCGATTTCAGCACACTTACAATCAAAGGTCGCCAATCAATGGGAAATATTTTTACAAAATACGCAATTCATAAAATAATATTGAAAGAAAAAGGCGAATCAACTTTGAGCGGACGCCAGATTTGGTTCGACGAATCAATAAACCGACTGAACGCCGACGGCAGAGGCACCTTGCTTGGCGAATTTACAGGCGATGATAAAATTATTGTTATAACAAAACAAGGCGCATATTTTACAACCAATTTCGATTTGAGCAATCGTTACGACGAAGATATTTTATCTATCGAAAAATATAATCCCGACACCACTTTCTCGGCAACTTATTTCGACAGCGAACATCAATATTTTTATGTAAAACGCTTCAAATTTGAACTTTCAAACGCTCCGCAGCGATTTATTGACGAAAATCAAAAATCGTATCTTGTCGAAATTTCGGAAGACGAATATCCGCAAATAGAAGTAACATTTAAAGGAAAACATGCAAAACGCACACCCGAAGTTATAGATGTAGAACAATTTATTGGAGTAAAAAGTTCGCATGCAAAAGGCAAACGCATTTCGGTTTTCGATATTAATGAAGTTAAATTTGTTGCTCCGCTTGAAAAGAATCCCCAACAAGATGACACGGACGAAAATGACACCACAGATGATGCAACCGACGACAACACAGCTGTACAGATGTCGTTGTTGTAAGTTGTAAGTCGTAAGTCATAAGTCGTAAGTCATAAGTCGGTTTGTTCAATTGCAAATTACGAAATTATGAAATTACGAATTAACAATTACGAAAAGTGAATAACAAATGCGCCCTGAAAGGTGGGGTGTTTAAACCCATTCCGTAATATTGACTGCATTTGAACAAATTGTATTTAGTGTAAAAATTGGTTGTAAATTTAAAAAAGAAACTGAAATGAAAAAGTATTTAAAATTTAGTTGGGCTATTTTATTAGCCTTGTGTATTGGAATTTCATCATGCTCAAAAGATGATGATGACTCTAATAGTAGCGATTTGGCAGGAAAATGGCAACTGACAGAAGTTAGAGCCGATGGAGTACTACAAAATCCAAATGTATCAACTGATTATAATGAGCCTTGTGATTACGAAGGCTGGTCGCAATTCAAATCAGATGGAACATTTATTGATTATGATGGTTGTGATAATTCAACATCAGGTGGAACATGGCGTTTAAATGGGAATACCGTAACAGTAGTAGCTGATGTATTTTCCATTTCATTGAATTTTAAAATAATTAGCCTAAACCAAACTACACTCGTATTCGAAACAACCGCCATAGGTTTTGATGATAATTATCATGTGATAGATGTAATACTGCTATTGACTTATAAACGGATATGATAATCTTTTAGATTAAAGTGCAATTAATTAAAAATGTATCAAGGAGTCTATTTTATAGATTGTTTTGATACATTTTTATTTTATGATACAGAACTTTACAAATAATTCTTAATTCAAAAAGTCGTGAGGGTGAACCCGATTGGAACACGAACAGCAAGGCGAAAAACGAGCGGAATATGGAAAATATGTTATAAAAGGGTTGTCGGAATATTTAACAGAAAATATTGGCAAAGGGTATTCTATTGAAAATCTGAAACTTATGCGCAAATTCTTTTTGGCTTATTCAGAAAATCAAATTGGGGAATCAGTGATTACCCAATTCAAAGCCGAAAATCAAATTTCGCAATCAGTGATTACGAAATCTGATGACGATTCAATTTCCGAATCGCTGATTCGGAAATTCAAAAAAGATGAACCAATTGGGGAATCAGTGATTACCTAATCTGATGATAATTCAATTTCCGAAACACTGTTTCGGAAATTCAAAAATGATGAAAAATCAATTTCCAAATCACTGTTTTGGAAATTCAACCCCAGAATCAGTTGGACACACTATATCAAACTGATGCGTATTTCAAATATCGCCGAAAGGCAGTTTTATGAAATCGAAATTGCAAAAAATAATTGGTCTTTTCGTGAATTTGAACGGCAGTTTGACAGTTCGTTATACGAAAGATTAGCATTGAGCATCGACAAAAACAAGGTAAAATGGAACTCTCTCGAAAAGGGCAAATCGTAGAACAGCCGAAAGATTTTATTAAAACACCCATAGTCATGGAATTTCTCGGATTACCCATAAAATCAGCCTATTCTGAAACAGAAATTGAAACCGCAATTATCTCCAATCTGCAAATGTTTTTATTGGAACTTGGCAACGGTTTTTTGTTTGAAGCAAGGCAAAAACGATTTACTTTTGAAGAGCAAAATTTCTTTGTCGATTTGGTGTTTTACAATCGTTTGTTGCAATGTTATGTGCTTATTGATTTGAAAACCGGCAAACTGAAACATCAGGATATTGGACAAATGCAAATGTATGTCAATTATTATGACCGATATGTTAAGAAAGATTTTGAAAAGCCTACTGTTGGAATATTACTGTGTAAAGAGAAAAACGACAGCATTGTTGAATTAACATTGTCAAAAGAGGCAAATATTTACGCCTCCGAATACAATTTATATCTGCCGAATAAAGCATTGTTGCAACAAAAATTGCAAGAGTGGGCGGACGAATTTGAAAATGGAAGATAATTTGTTTGGTGAACTCACAACTCAACAAAAAACAATTCAACAAATCAACAAATCAACAAAAAAAAATCAACAATAAAAAACAGGTTTACGACTAATTTACCAAAAAAGTATTATCGTTACACGAAAAAACATTTGACATTATACTGATTAATTTTATACATCGTTTGTTTTCAGCGATATTCTAAAATTATGCAAGCCACAGGCGATAAGCATAACTGTATTTTCAAAACCAAATTTATAACATCGAAAACGGTCTTTGACAATTCGACATTTCATTTCTTGACTCCACAAATAGCATGTTCAATCCAAAATTCTGAATGATGAAATCTCTTTATTTTCCTTTTTTTGTTCCGGCGTCAATTCTTTTTTTTGTCGTGAACCGAACCGTCAAATGTCTGCGAAAGCCATAAAATCTGCTTTTCAGGCGAACAAATTATATTGTTTTTCACGTCATGAGTTTTTTTTTCCACTGTAACAGGATTTTTGCCTGTCTGAATCCTGCTGTCGTTGAATAGGTCGCTCTGTGCCGTCAAGTAAAACGTTATCATATTGTCGCAGAATATGTTGCGCTCTATATGCGTTTCTTTCGGGCAATTCGCATAGTGATTTGAGCGTTTTGCGCAAAATTTCAATAAGTAAATGAACCCAATCGTTACATTGCGGCTGTGTTAAATCAAACATTGCGCCGTGATACTCCTGTAACGGATTGTTTTTCAG
>JAITNR010000148.1 GCA_031290375.1 Prevotellaceae bacterium
ATTCATTTTTTATCCAATCTTTATTTTTATTTATCATGAAACACAATTATGTATCAATGGTTGCCATGGCGGCAACTATGGCAGCGGCAACCCTCACATTTTCGGGTTGCGGTGCCAGCAAAGAGTGGGCGGCAACAAATCCCGTAGAGGAATACCAGCAAGCCGACCCCGCACGCCGTGCATACGGCAAAGGGCAGCATTTCAAGGAAATGACCGCCCGCAACGTTGCCGAAGCACAGGCAAGAGCACAGTTTGCAAGGGCTATTGCCACCAAAGTAACGTCGGCTAGTACCGAAAACTCCGTCTCGCGCGAGTTGTTTTCGGCTGACGCAACCTCAGGCAACACTGCCACCTACCAAGCAGCAGTCGTTAACGACAGAGTTAGTGCCATTGCACAGGAAGTCATTGCCAATGCGGTGGTGGTAAAATCCCTCAAAAAGCAACTTCCCAACAAAGAGTGGGAGTACTGGATTTGCGTGGAATACAATGGCAGCGTGGCTGATTTGGCTACTGTCTTTGCCAAAAAAGTGGAACAGCGCATCTCCAACGAGGACAAAACCCGTATGGACTACGACTTTGATAAGTATCGCAAAGAAGTAGAGGCAGCATTAGAGAAAAAATAACCAATTACGAGTTATCAATTACGAATTACGTAATTCGTAATTGATAATTCGTAATTAATATACTATCATCGTTCTTAGTAACGCGAAATAAATAACCTATAACAGTTTTATTTTGTCTGGATTGCTTCGTTCCTCGCAATGACGTACTAATGATGTTCGGTGCGTCATTGCGAGGAACGAAGCAATCCAGAAATAGTATAAATTATCTAGTGTTTATAAGAAAATTATCTAACTATTTGTTTTACATTGATATATGGTATGCATTTTGGGTTGAATCTTTCGGTAAAAAATATGGAATATATCGATAAAATGAGTACATTTGCATACCAATCAGGGAATAACGGTAATGTTTTCCAAATTACAAACAAAATATTCACGCCATGCGAAAAAGATTCGAAACACAAATTAATATCGGTCAGATACCGATTAGCGAATTAATGATAAATCCCAAAAATAAAAATGCGCTTGAACAATTGATAGCCGCACTAAAAGAGATTTATTGTAATGCGGAATACAATGAAAAGATATTTTCGTTGTTAGAACAAAACCTTTCGACTAGAAACAAAATGGGTCGTCCTGGGATGAATCTGTGGGTCATCTTCGTATTAGCTCAGGTGCGAATGGTTTTGAATTGCAGTTATGAGTTTTTGCACCATTTGGCAAATAATGACCGTCTTTTGCGTGTACTATTGGGCATTGAACGAAACCATGACTTTGAACGCATAGAATATGAATATCAAAACATCTACGATAACATATGCGGCTTGGATGAGCAGATGTTAAAAAAAATCAATGAGGTGATTGTGGCATTTGGGCACAGTAAGGTGTTCAAAAAAAAAGAAGGAACAGCCTTGCGCTTAAAAGCCGATAGTTTTGTGGTGAAAAGTAATGTTCATTTTCCCACGGACTATAATCTGTTGTGGGATTGCGCCCGCAAAAGTCTAGACGTTGTTTCTGTTTTTGTTGAAAAATATGACTTACCGGATTGGCGTAAGCTAAAATTCTGGTATAGAACGTTAAAAGGTCTTATGCGCGAATTGGGCAAGGCAAACGCTTTAGGCGGCAAAAATAAAGAGGAACGAATCAAAAAAGTAGCGGAGGCATACCTTCAGAAGGCACAATTATTAGTAGAAAAACTGCAGACGACAGTACCAACTTTTCCTATCTGCAGCGTACAAGATGTCGCGAAAATGTACGAATTAGAAAATTACATGCGATTACTTGAAAAGCACATTAATTTGGTTGACAGACGTTTACTAAAGAAAGAAACCATTCCTCATGAAGAGAAAATGTTTTCCATATTTGAGACCTACACCGAATGGGTTGTCAAGGGCAAAAAAAATCCGGCAGTTGAGTTGGGCAAAAAAGTTACCATCGTCACCGACCAATATAATTTGCTGCTGCTGCACCATGTAATGGATCAGCAACAAGACCGCGATATTGTGTTAGAATTAGCCGACAATTTGTTGGACAAATACAAGCATATTGGTTCCATCAGTTTTGACAAAGGGTATTGGAACGCAAATAACAAACAAATTCTGGAGTTAGCAATAGACAATGTGATTATGTGCAAGTTGGGGAAACGGACGAAAAAGGAAGAAGCACTTGAATCTAGCAAACTCTTCCGTCGATTAAAGAACAAGCACTCTGCCGTAGAATCCAACATCAACGAATTGGAGCACCGAGGACTTGACTTTTGTCCGGACCGCGGCTATCCGCACTTTAAGACCTACATTGCGTTAGCCGTTTGTTCGTATAATCTCAGGAGGATAGGTAAAAAACTTCTGGAAAACAGGTTGCATAAAATAGCGCTAAGAAAAGCTGCGTAACCTGCATTTTTACTCAAAAGCGCTATCAAAACCCAACGCTTCGGGGATACTTATGTCCAAAAATGAACAAAAACTGCTAAAAAATCCCCTGTTTGTTAATATCTGTTAAAATCAATCGTGGAAACTAAAAACAAAACGCAAAAATCTCACTCCGATGAGGTGAATTTGCCATGCTAAATAATAATTCTTTTAAAAATTTGGACTTTTCTTATAGGCACTATTGTAGGTCAAATTCATCCTTGTCGTAGGTAAGAGTAACGGCGTTAGCCTGTGGCTCGCCCGTGTAGGCGGAATCTGCATAAAAGGACTCTCCGCTATCTTTGGAATCCAACAAAACATCCGTCGACTGGGAATCGTGTACACTCGCATCCGTTACTAAATACTTGATTATCAATTTGCTCAACGCATCTTGCTTGACGTGATTTTTGTAACCAAAATAACTGACATTATTT
>JAITNR010000152.1 GCA_031290375.1 Prevotellaceae bacterium
TCCGGAAATTAAAAACATTACACGTTATTTACTTTATATGTCTAAATATTTTTATTCCCCGTCTTTGTACCAATTTATCTTCCGCGACAGGAACATTATCGTGCCCAAAATGGCGAACAGTACCACGCTGCCAATCAGCAATGCCAAATCTTCGAGTTGCAAAATGACATATAAGAAAATGTACAAAATGCAGAGTATCAGTGTGAAAAGACTTGTTTGTTTGCTGCTCTTGAAAATGCTGTACACGTATGCACTAATCAGTCCGATGGTGGCGAGGCTGGCGATGAGGTACGCCAATGCAAAGCCGATTTGTTCGGAAATAGACAACAACAGGCTGTAAAACAGTATCAAAGCAATGCCGACCAACAAATATTGAATAATATGAATTTTCTTTTTCGTCAGCACTTCCACAAAGAAAAAGACCATAAAAGTGAGTGCAATAAACATCAGCGCGTATTTTGCAGAGCGCAGGTTTTGCTGGTAATGGTCGACCGTTTCTATGAGTTGCACGCCGAATTGCGAGTCAGCGAAATAAATTTGTGTACCGTCCCACGCCTCCGGAATGTTGCGGTTGAAATGCAGAATGTGCCATTTAGCCGTGAAATCGACTTTTCCGATTTCTGATTCGGGGCTGAAATTGCCGATAAAACTCGGTGCGCCCCACCTGCCCGATACGCTCACGTCTGTTGTCCGCCCGACAGGGATAAAATTGATGTCGCTGCTGCCGTTGAGTGTCATTGTGCATCGGAACTCGTTTTTGCCGTTGGGCGATTTTTGGAAATTCTTGAGCTGAATTTTCAGTGTGTTGCCCTCAAACCAAGAATTACTGCCCTGTGCATCAGCCGCATACGCCTTTCCGTTGATGGAAAACTCGGCGTTGCTCACCAAGCCTTTCAGGTCGGTAATGCCGATGGTGATGTACGCCTCGTTCCAATGTTTGGTGTTGTTGCCTTCGTAATCCTCAAATTCGTCGAGGTTGTCGAAACTGCCCGAAATGTCTAACTCGCTCTTGTACAGCACGGTTTTGTAAATACCGTAATGTTTCGGTTCGGGCAAAAGTTTGGCATCAATGCGCAAGGTGCTTGGCATTAGCGAAAACCATTGCCTTTGGTAAGACACTTTTTCGCTTGTTCCGGTTTTCGATTTTTCGTACTCCACGATTTTTACCGAATACGGCACGCTGATAACCGGTCCGCAGATGGTTTGCGCATTGCTCCACTTCTCGTTTATTGCCCTGACGGTTTCTTTACTTCGCTTTTCGCGTTCTTCGATTAAGCCGGTAATCATTGCTTTTGGGATAAGCAACAAGAGTGTTAATACTACCACAGTCAATGCTTTAAAGGTGATTGACTGCGTGAATTTTTGATTCTTTTTTGTTTCCATTTTTTTTTAATTTAGAAGATTAATAAATTGAGGCTTCATTAATATAAAAATGGAAAAAGTGCCTTAAGCTTTTTTCTACTCATATCTTCCTCAAAAGTTGCCCTGTATTTGTTGTGGATAGAATACGCTCTCGGCACAAGATTGGCACAAGTCCAGATAAAGAATACCAAGCCCGACAATGAAAATGTAAGTATCGCAAAACCAAGCCATTCTATTATTTCGCCAAAATAATTCGCCGAAGTAACGTAATTGAACATTCCGCCTGTTGGCAGATAGTGATTGGTGTCGGCTGGGCTTTTGCGCAAGTGTCGCACAATGTAGTCTGAGTGCAGGTTTATAACAAATCCCGCAACAAAAAGCGTTGTGCCTGCAATGAACGGAACGCTTGTCAGCCAGCCGGTACTGTACAGTTCAACCTCAAACTTATACGACTCAAAAAACAGCCAATAACCCTGCATTATGGCGTTTAGCAGATTAAAAACAATGCCCATAGATATTATTGAAAGTGGAATTTTGCCTTTGCCCTTAATCAATAACGGGAAAATAAATGAACGTTGCAAGTAGTGCATCTGGAACAAGCCGAAAATCACTATTCGGGTGATTGTAAGTTGATTACTACACAGAACAAGGAATAAAAACATTGTCACAAAAACAGGAAATTCCATAAGAAACCACCCTGATTTGTTGTTGATGGATATACCCCATTTTTTCGATTGAAAAATGCCGTAACCCGCTTCAACAAAGTAAAGTGCAACAAACACGATGACCGCTGTGATAATCATACAGTAAAGAAAAATGTGAAAAGTGTCAAGCAACATAATGACTTTTGATTTTACTCCGACAATTCGGAGTTGATTTATGAAATATGATTTTATGTTTGCAAAGTTAAAAAAAATATTTGTCAAATGAAAAAAAAGTTATAACTTTGCAGTCCGATTTTCAGTAGCGGATAATCAGGCAATGAGAACGAATAGTATTTTTCTAAAAACCTGACACTCGACACTGAATTTTAATGAATTGCGGAAATAGCTCAGTTGGTAGAGCGCGACCTTGCCAAGGTCGAGGTCGCGGGTTCGAGTCCCGTTTTCCGCTCAACATCAGCCCAAATGGCGGAATTGGTAGACGCGCTAGTTTCAGGGACTAGTAACCGCAAGGTTGTGCAGGTTCGAGTCCTGTTTTGGGCACAAGACATCAAGCGTAGGTGGTGAAATTGGTATACACGCTACTTTGAGGGGGTAGTGCCGGTTACGGCGTGTGAGTTCGAGTCTCATCCTACGCACAAATGGTTGTCGAATATTTGGCAACCGTTTTATTTTAAAAATATTATGCTTGAAAAACAAAAAAACACAATTAAGTTTTTACCGAGAAAGGAGTTGATTTTGCCCGAATATGGCAGAAATATTCAGCAAATGGTTGATTATGCCGTTTCAATTGAGGACAGACAGGAGCGAATGCGGTGCGCCGATGCAATTATCAATCTGATGGGTAGAATGTTCCCGTATCTGCGTGATGTAGAGGGTTTTAAGTTTAAACTTTGGGACCATCTTGCCGAAATGTCGCAATACAAACTTGATATTGACTATCCTTTCGAGATAATCAAGAGAGAAAATGCAAAACTAAAACACGCGAAAATTCCTTATAAGTCAGAAAGAATCAAATATTTACACTATGGGAAGATAGTGGAAAGATTTATCGACCAAGCCCCAGAAATTGAGGACGAACAAAAACAGGAGGCTTTTGTTAATACAATAGGAAACTACATGAAAAAAAGCCTTTTAGAGTGGAACAGAGAAATTGCCAATGATAAAAAGGTAATTGCCGATTTTAGAGAACTCTCTAAAAATCAAGTCAATATGCCTGAAGACGCCAAGTTTTTGACTCTGGAAGAGTACAGACGACCCAAACAAAACAACAACAACAACAACATCCGCAAAAGAAAAATAATGACGGTTTATAATAAGAAATAGTTTTCACTAATGCGTTTTTTTTTGTAAAATGAAACATTGGTCAAAGTTCCAAAGTTTCCGTTTGTTATCCTGAACGCTCGTTTTTTTTACCAGACACAAACCGCTGTATTCCTCATAAAGATAATAAAACACAAGTGCCCGTACCGGTTTCTGAATGTATATGATATTTGATTTGATTTTTTTCGAGTATCAGCAGGGCGATGGATAATCCGATGCCACTGCCTTGAATCTGCCGGGCATTGTCGGCTCTATAGAAAGGTTTGCTGATATGTTCCAACTGATTGGGCGGAATCCCGATGCCTTTGTCTGTAATGGATAATTGCAAATGTTCGTCCTCGTTATAAAGCCGGATTTCAACCGGTTTGCCGGGCGAATATTTTACGGCGTTGTCAATCAGATTAAACAGAGCCATAAAGAGTTGGGTACGATTTTTTGTAATCGAAAGCATTGGTTCGTCTTCCGGTTCAATATCAATGTTTACTTCTATTTTGGGATGATTATAAGATTCGGATATTTTATCAATAATTTCCCACAACAATTCGTCGATACGTAATGGAATCATTGTTTCTGTTTCTTTTCTTAAATCGGAGATAACAATCAGTGTATCTAATATTTCGTCCAATTGATAAATTTGCTGAATGAGTTTCTGTGTTACTTCTTTATATTCTCCGGCGCTTCTGTCTTTGATTGAAAACACTTCGAGGTGTCAGAGCATGGATGCCAGCGGCGTTTTAAATTCATGCGACACATAGCTGACAAAATTCTTTTGTATGACAAATGTTTCCGATATTTTAGCCAACAGTTTATTGAATGTGTCA
>JAITNR010000159.1 GCA_031290375.1 Prevotellaceae bacterium
TCGGTCAACTCTGTAAAATAACTAACAGGTGTTTGCATTACTCTTTTTATTATACAAACGGAAAAAGAAAATTTTTAGTATTTAAAATTTGTTAAATTAAGATGCGTTTGCCCTGATATTATTGCCTGCTTGTCTTTTTGTCAAATTTTTTACTAACTTTACACCCCAAATTGTAAATCTAATACATTTGTGAGTAATGACCAGTATAAGAAAACTTTTTTTCATAATAACTCTATTGACAATAGCCGCTTTGAGCTTTTCGCAAAGCACTGATTACGAACAGAATATAATAGAGTGGTTGATGAAATTTGAGCAAAAACAGAAGACCAACGCAAAATTTAAACTCATAAGCACAAGTATTGAGCCGAAGAAAAAAATATTTTCCGTAACGTTTTCCGATATGTTTACTCAGCTTCTTTTCACCGAATCGTTGATTGACACGATAAAAAACAATATTTCAGAATGTTTGGGATCTGATTTCAAACACTACAAAATAATGCTGTTTGCCAAAGGCGAAAATCTTGAAAATCTTGTGCCCAATTTTTATAGAAACCATATAGACAGGGACTACGCTCGACTTTCCAAGATCAATCGCAGTGCTACGCCCTTTGTTCGCAACCTCGACAAGCCCTATCGGATACGTGAAGGACTTTTGAACAGAAATATAGCCGTTTGGAGTAGTCACGGTTTACATTACGAGCAAAATTTTAATCGTTGGGAATGGCAGCGGGCAAGGCTGCTACAGACGGTTGAGGACAAATTTACGGCTCAAATCATGTACAATTTTCTATTGCCGATGCTGGAAAATGCAGGTGCTAACGTGTTTTTGCCAAGAGAGAGGGATAATAATCCAAACGAAATTGTTGTTGATAACGACACTTCCTGGAATAATTCAATCTACAGAGAATCAGGTGAAAAAGAATATTTTACGGCAAAAAAAACGATTGGATTTGCCGCAAAGAAGAAAAATTATACCGACAGCGAAAATCCTTTTGTAGACGGCACTTGCAGGGTGCTTGTCAGCGACAACGAGCCTTCGGCTTCGGTGGAGTGGATTCCGAACATCCATCAAAGTGGATATTATTGGGTGTCGGTGTCGTATCAATTTCACGAAAAAGGGTCAGAAGATGCAAAGTATCAGGTGTTTCATACGGGTGGCAAAACCATTTTTACAGTCAATCAAAAGCAGGGGGCAGGCACTTGGATTTATCTTGGGAAATTTTATTTTGAAAAGGGCACTAATTCTGCCATCGGAAAAGTGGTTTTAACAAACGAGAGTCGTCACAAAAACCATTTTATAACAGCCGATGCTGTTCGTTTTGGCGGCGGAATGGGCAACATCGCCCGCAAGCCTGCCGACCAAGCCACTATTGACGCAATTCCAGACGAAAAAATGCGAAAAAATGCGAAACTGCTCTCAAATTATCCTGTGCCAAACTGCATCACAAGCCACACCGCAAGATTTTGGGAAGGCGCACGCTACTGGTTGCAGTGGGCGGGCATACCGTTCAGTATCTACAGTCACACCAGCGGAATCAACGACTACACAGATGATTATGCTTCTCGCGGCAAATGGGTGAATTATCTTAACTACGGCTCTGCAAATGCTCCTGACTCTGTCGGATTGAAAATTCCCATAGATTTGTCATTTGCTCTGCATTCGGATGCAGGCTTGTGTAATAACGGCATTATAGGCACTTTGGGCATTGTTACCACCAAAAACGGCGATAAAATCAATTTTTTGAACAATCAATCAAGAAAAGCCTCGTTAGATATGGCAAATCTTATTCAAAGTGCTGTAGTTGAGGATATTCGTAGAATTTATAATCCAAATTGGACTTCAAGAGGCATAATGGATAAAAGCTATGCCGAAAGTCGATTTCCCGAAGTGCCTTCGATGATTTTGGAATTTTTATCTCACCAAAACCTCAACGATATGAAACTCGGACATGATCCCAGTGCACAATTTACCATTGCCCGTTCGATTTACAAAGGGATTCTGAAGTTTATAACATCTCAAAACAACACTGATTTTACTGTTCAACCGTTGCCGATAAACAGTTTTTCGGCAATTTTGGACAGGGACAGGGTAAAACTTTCGTGGAGTCAAACCATTGATACGCTTGAAGAATGTGCGGAAGCACACGGTTACGTGCTTTATACCCGCATTAACGGCAGGGGCTTCAACAACGGTATTTATACAGAAGATACATTTTTAATTTTGCCTGTGATTGAAGATTCTATTGTCAGTTACAAGGTTACGGCTGTTAATGCGGGCGGCGAGAGTTTTCCTTCCGAAATTTTATCTGTTTGTAAAAAATCTAATTCAAAGGGTAATATATTGATTGTTAATGGATTTACAAAGGTGTCTGCCCCTGAAAGTTTGGACACCGATTCCATAAAAGGCTTTGTGGATTGGCTGGACTTTGGAGTACCGTATTTGCAGGATTTTTCATATACGGGCAAACAGTTTGATTTTAATATACAAAATGTCTGGACAAATAACGATTCGCCCGGATTTGGAGCATCTTACGGCAACTTCGACACAGTGACAGTGGCAGGCAACAGCTTTGATTATCCGTACATTCACGGCGTTTCCATTGCTGCGGCAGGCTATTCTTTTTGCTCCACGAGTGTGTTGGCAATAGAAAATGACTACATACAACTTTCTGATTTTCAAATTATTGATGTAATACTTGGAAAACAGAAAAGTTATAATTTGGGTAATAAAATTGAATTTAAAACCTTTTCATCCCTGTTTCAACAAAAAGTTACCGATTTTTTGAAAAAAGGGAAAACTATTTTCATAAGCGGAGCTTACGTTGGCAGCGATTTGTGGCGCAATGGTTCTGAAAGCGACCAAAATTTTGCAAAGAACATACTAAAATACTCCTTTCGCACCGCTCATGCCTCAACAAATGGGGCTATTGAGGGCGTTTATTCTCCGATTGTCAATTTTAGGGGAGATTTTGATTTTGCCGTAACACCAAATTCTACACAGTATCACGTTGAGTCGCCCGATGGCATTGAGCCTGACAACAAAAATGCCTGTACCGTTATTCGCTATGGAGAGAACAAACTCAGTGCTGCAGTGGCATACAAGGGCAGTTACAGTACGTTTGTCTGCGGCTTTCCGTTTGAGGCAATCACAAATAAAACTCAAAGAGATGGCTTTATGAAACAGGTTTTGGAGTTTTTTAGAAATGAAAAATAATATTTGCGTGAAAAATAGAATAATTGAGAAAATTTTCACGATAAATTATAATCAATAAAAAATTAAGAAATATATATGACCACAAAATTTTTTACCAACCAACAGGAAAATACACTTATCAACAAGTTTGATGGCATAATCGGCAATAATCTGAATATCAACTGTTTTGATGCGGTTGTCGGTTATTTGAGGGCTTCGGGCTATTTTGAAATTCAGCCGTTTTTGAGCAAAATGCACAAAATCCGTATTCTCGTGGGTATTGACGCCGACAAATTTTCTGCTTGGTGCACGTTCGACAAAAGATTTACTGCAACTTGCTGAATTTCAGAAGTTTGGAACTATTTACACCACCACCGAAGACGGCACTCACGGCGAAAAAGGTTTTGTTA
>JAITNR010000185.1 GCA_031290375.1 Prevotellaceae bacterium
GATGACGTTCCTGCTTGCCCTTCGCCTTTGCTTTTCTTGCCCGCAGCGGGCTACCGCCTCTCCAGCGGCAGTCAGTTCGGCGTAGGCAACATCGGCAGCTACTGGAGCAGTACGGTTAAAGGGACGAGCTCGCACAACCTGTACTTCTACAGTACGGTCGTCAGTCAGAACAACTACGACGTCAGAGCGTTCGGGCTGAGTTTGCGTTGTGTCGCAGAATTGAATTAAATTCGGTTATTTATCAATCTTTAAATATATAAAATCATGCTAAATTATTCATTACATGAGAATTTGCTTACAGAGCGTACAGACGACTACGCTGCGCAAGCCCACGCCTCCGCAGTATATACGCGGGAGCAGTTTATCAGCCTGATGCTGCAACGCGGCACGCTGGTAACCAAAACCGATATAGTAGCTGTCCTCAACAACATCGAGGAGACAGTCGCCTATATCATTGAGAACGGCGGTCAGTTGAATTTGCCTCTTTTTAACACTTCATTTTCTATTTCAGGGGTGTTTGAGGGTGCAGTTGACAGTTTCGACCCAAACCGTCACAAATTACACGTCAATCTCCATAAAGGTACTTTGGTACGCGATGCGGAAAAACTTGTAAAAGTTGCGAAAGTCAATACACCTTCACCACAGCCTCAGATATTGGAAGTCAGAGACAGCGTCAGCGGTGAGGTGGATACTGCCCTTACTTCAGGCGGCGTAGTTGAGATTAACGGCATCAACATCAAGATTTCGGGTGATGAGCACGTCTGCGGTTTGTTTTTTGTAGATGAGGGCAACAACGAAATCAAGGCTGTAACGCTGGTTTCTAATAAACCTGCAACTGTTTTTGCCATCATACCGGAGTTGCCGCATGAGGATTATCGCGTGAAAATCGTTACGCAGTATTCAGGTCACAGAGACCTGAGAGAGCCAAAAACTACTGTTTTTAACAGAGTTTTAAAAGTATTGTAAAACAACTGTCTTACAGTCTATTGACAATGCAGACCTTTATGGACTTTCCAAGTTTTGAAAACTTGGAAAGTCTTTTTATTTCCCCCTTATGCGGGGGAGATGTTCCCCCGCGTAAGGGGGAACATCTCCCCCGCATAAGGGGAAGGCTCTCCCATATCATGTTAATTTTTTTAACACTTACAGGGGAATTTCAAAAACAATAGCACCTCAAAAAAAGATTTAGTCTATTTTTACAATTTTCTGCGATTTGTTTTTTTTATATCAAAAAAAAGTATTACCTTTGCCCGTTGATTTATTTATGTTTGAAAAAATTACATGAAAAAACTTGTATTACTTACTATCAGCTTGATAACCGTTTTTACTTCGTCTGCACAGCTGATAGATAAAACCTATAAATATACCAAAACCGATATTGAGTCCGCATGGATTAAGGAAATAATCTATGTTGCCGTCAGTGTGCAGGAACATACCATTTGCTTTAAGTCCAAAAATAACATCAACGGTGTGTTTGAGTGCTCTCAAATCAGCGTCAAAGAATCAACTATCGAAGGGGGAATTGAGACATATTTTATGATGAATGGAGATTATTACATCTTCGCCCATTACGGCGAAAGTGGAGTTGCTTTCGTGATGAACCTTAGAACACAGGACTCCTTGATAATGAGTTATAAAAATGACGCAGGAACTGATGTTGCAGTAAATTATCCCTCACCAAATTAATCGACCTCGACATTTCCTGTCAAGGTTGCTGCTGATGCTTTCTGTATTTTAACATTCACAAACTCACCTATCTTTTTGCAGTGTTTTGGAAAAATAGCCACTTTGTTTTGTGAAGTTCTGCCGAAAAAATCCTCCCTTGACCGCTTTGAATAGCCTTCTACAAGCACCTCAAAGGTTTTGCCTGTATCGTTTTGGTTCGACTCCAAACTGAGTTGATTTTGCAGAGCAATAATTTTATTAAGCCGCTCAATTTTAACTTCTTCGGGGACATTGTCGGGCATATTTTTTGCAGCAAAAGTACCCGGTCGCTCTGAATACTTAAACATGAACGCCATATCAAACTTCACCTCTTGCATCAGCAAAAGAGTATCATGAAAGTCCTGCTCGGTTTCGTCCGAAAAACCACAAAATATATCCGTCCCAATTGATGCTTCGGGCAAATAGCTGCGAATTGCTGCCACTCTGTCGAGATAAAATTCCCTCGTATATTTACGCTTCATCAAATCCAAAATCTTGTTGCTGCCACTCTGCACAGGCAAATGGATATAACGGCAAATATTGGGGTATTTAGCTATGATTTCCAATGTTTTATCGCTCATATCTTTGGGATGGGAAGTGGTAAAACGGATTCTCATATCGGGCACAGCCAATGCCACTTTTTCGAGCAAAAACGGAAAGTCGGCAACAGTCTCATTGCCTGTAAAACAATATGAATTTACGTTTTGCCCCAAAAGCGTAACCTCCTTATAATCATTTTTTTGCAAATTGACTACTTCCTTCATAATGCTCTCAGCATCGCGGCTACGTTCCCGTCCGCGCGTGTAGGGCACAATGCAATATGAGCAAAAGTTGTTGCAACCACGCATAATTGATACAAAACCGAGTATTGCCTTGCCAATTCTTGCGGGCATCACATCTTTGTAGGTTTCGGTCCTGGACAGTTCGATGTTTATTGCTTTTTCGCCTCTTTCTACGGCACCCACAAGGTTGGGCAAATCAAGATAGGAGTCGGGACCTGCAACAAAATCAACGTTGTGTTTGTTTATTAATTCATCCTGCAAACGCTCTGCCATACAGCCAATTACGCCTATTGAAAGGTTTTTGTTATTCTTCCTGAGCGAATTGAAATACTGTAACCTTGAAAGTACTCTCTGCTCCGCATTGTCCCGTATCGAGCAGGTGTTGATCATCACAGTATCTGCCTCTTGCTCGCTGTCGGTAAGTTGATAGCCGTCTGAAAGCATTATTGCTGCCACCACTTCGCTGTCGGCAACATTCATCTGGCAACCGTAAGTTTCTATTTTTAATTTTTTCATTTTTTAAAAGAAAAAGGTTGCCCGAAAAGCCTGACAACCATTTTTTTAACTGTTTGTGGACCCAGTAGGGCTTGAACCTACGACCCCCTGATTATGAGTCAGGTGCTACTAACCAACTGAGCTATGGGTCCGAACTATTATTAATAATTAATTTTCTGCAAAGGTAATGCTTTTTTTTTAATTACACAAGAAATTTTTGGGTTGAGAAATGTCAAAGAGCTTAACAGCGGAAGAAGCAAAAAAGTTTTACTTATAAAAGTTACTCTCAAAAGCTGCAAATTCTCCTTTTCCCAGTACAAAGCGATTCCAAACGCCGGAAATGAACCCGCAACCATAACCTGTCAGTTGAATGTAAGAAGCTAAAATAGAAAGCAATCCTATCTTCACGCTCTTATTTTTCAACCCCGAATCTGCACACACCAAAACTGCGTACAGCAGCAAAGGGGAAAGGCTCCACCAACAGAAGAGTGTCCCGATAAGCAAAACAAATACCCCCAGCACGAAAGCGGCAGGCAGCAAATGCACCGGTTTTAGAGACTGTGGATATTTCTTGTATAGATTAATACGTGCAATGCCGGAGTTATACACCTGTTTGAAGAACTTTTTCCATCCCGTACGCCGCTTGTGATACACCCACGATGGCGAGAACAGGCAAACCTTATATCCAGCCCCATAGATACGAATACTGAAATCAATATCTTCCCCAAAGCGCATTTTTGAAAAACCACCCAAGTGTTCATATACGCTTCGCCGTATTCCCATATTAAAACTCCGTGGATAGAACTTATCCAATTCCTTTTTTCCTCCCCGTATGCCTCCTGTCGTAAAGAAAGAGGTCATCGAGTAATTGATGGCTTTCTGCACATCTGTAAAGTTTTCCGAAGCCCTGTCGGGTCCTCCAAAAGCATCCGCATTTGTTCGTTCCAATTCCTCGTACACCGATTCGATATAGTTTGGTGGAAGGATGCAATCCGAGTCCAGCACAATGAAGTAATCCCCTTCGGCTTTTCCGGCACCATAATTTCGTGCTTTTCCGGGTCCCCCATTGGGAATATAGTAATAGGCGATGGACAGGTTCTCGGTGTACATTTCTACTACATAGTTACATATCTTCCCTTCGCCCGACCCATCTTCAACGATGATGACCTCAAATTCCTTCCTCGTTTGTTTTGTCAGACTGTCAAGCAATTCTTTCACTTCCTGCGGACGCTCATATACAGGAACAATAAGTGATAACATAGTTGTATTCATATCTTTGCACTTTCTTTGTACAAATGTACATATAAATTTTCATACTTTTTTGCAAAGGTAATGAAAAGTATTTATTTGGAGTTAAGAATCCTAATTTTATGATTACCTTTGGGGGTGGGGTGTAAAAAATGTTGAATTAATGTAAAAAAAAGTTCGAGTAACAAGACAATTAAAAATTCCCATAGGGGATTCACAATGCAAGATAAAAATAAGATGAACCCTCTACGAGGTTTTGGTTGGGCTGCATTTGTTTCTATTGATATGAATGCCCTACGGACATGATGCAATTATCCGCAAAGTCTGCATCTTTTATAATGAATTGTGCAAATATTTTTTTTTGTAAATTTTAATAATTTTCACAATTTACGCAATTAATCGAGTGCAATGTTCCTATTGTTCGTTGAATTTAATTCTCAATTATTCACACCAGTGCGCACGCCATACAGATGCTGTAAAATTTTGTTTCGGTGCTGTCGCTACGGGAGGTTAGCACCACAGGCGAATTTGCTCCGTAGAGCAGCCCTGCATTTTCCGCATTGCCAAGGGTTTGAGCCGTCTTGTAAAAAACGTTAGCCGAACTGAAATCGGGGAAAATCAGAATGTCGGAGTCGCCAAGCACAGGCGTTTGAATTTTTTTAATCTCGCCACGTTCCTTGTCGATTGCAAGAAAGATGTCTATAGGTCCGTCCATTATCACATCTCCAAATTCGCCATGACGGTAAAGCTCCATTATGTCGAGGTAGTCCTGCATAAAGCGGATTTTCGGGTTCGCCACTTCTGTTGAGTGGATTAAAGCAATTTTAGGTCGGCTTACCCCAAACTTTTGAGCCGTTTCGATGCAGTATTTTATCATCATAATTCGCTGTTCCTTAGTTGGTTCGGGGATAACGGCAGGGTCCGACATAAAAATCATCTTGTGATACGAGGGAATATCAAAGCAAGAGGTGAAAGTCAGCACGTTGCCCACAGAGTGAATGCCTTTTTCCTTGTCCAGAATAGCCCGCAAAATCACGTCCGTATTGACAAGCCCCTTCATCAGCAAGTCGCACTTGCCATTGCGTACCATAGCTACAGCTGCCTCAGCCGCCTCTTTTGCCCCTTCTACATCGACAATGTGCAGAAACGGCTCAATGTCAGGGAGCTTTGAGGGAAATTCCCTGTTTAGGATTTCCTCAACTCCCGAACGTTTCCCTACAAGGTACGCATCGATAAAACCAGCCTCAACCGCCATTACAACAGCTTCAAGCGAATGAGAATCAAGAGCATTTGCCACCGCAAGTTTTTTTCTTTTGTCCTGATTGCCAAGATGTATTTTTAATTCTTCAAAATTTTTTATTGCTTCCATTTGGTAATTTTTTTATTAATTCGGTTATCCTATTGTGTTAATGCCTAAAATTTACCTGTTAGAACAAACTTCCTTGAGTAGCAGGGTTATCCTTGTCATAAATCAGGGTGGACTTTGATAGTTCGTCCATATTGCTGATTACGGTCTTTGAGGGTTGTTCTTTCCGTTCTGTCTGCTCAATGCCAGTATTTTCCTCTATCGGCTCATTATCTTCGTCAGATTCGGGGTCTTCAGGCTCTGGCTGACGAAGCGGCTCAACTTCTTCAATTCTGTCTATCTGGTTGGTAGATATTCGTTTGCCCTTTGCCCTGAAACTTTTTTCACTGATAAACTGCTCGGCATCAACTACTAACGGCTCTTTTTTGGAGTCTTTGCCGCCAAAATAGACTTTGAAACAGGCAAAATACTCGTCAGAGATAACATTAAGAACAGAATTTGAATTGTCGCCGATAAAACTTGTATTTTTGGAATTTGCCTCGAATTTAAAGCGTTTTATGTAGTAGAATTTCTGCTCGGCATCGAACATTGCCACAGACCAAACCTTTTCGGCATCAAGTTTCTCTATTTTCAAAAAATCTTCGCCGTAATGGTTGCTCAAATCAAAATTTGTGGTACAGTAATCTCCGTTTTTGTTGATAACCAGAATCAGGTCGTTGTTAAAAAATTCGCCAAGATATTTGCCTCTCTGGTCGGTATTGAGTTTAAGCACATCTCTGTCGAACCAAATATGCGTACCGCCAAGCGTAGAGCCTCCTCCCTGTTTGAAAGTGATTTTTGAAACGGGGAATTTTGTAAGCAAATTGCCACGCGAGCCTCGACCTTTGATTGCTATCTGACTGAAATCCATATCCCAAGCCATTTTCTTAATTCTGCGGGAAGTGGGTTTAAGTTGAATTTTAACAGTTTCAGCCTCACCGTTTGGATTGGCAGAAAAATACATCATTTTCGAGTCGGGCTTACCAGCCGTAACGTCATATTCCTTGTCCCTTGTAACACCGTTTACTGCAAATCTTTTGACATAATAAACACCGTTTTTTCCATCTCTGTAAACTGCATTGTAGATTGTCCTGACATCATTTCGGATATAGACAGCAAGATGCTCTATATCCTTGCCAATAAACTGTTTTTCAGACACTTTAACAACCCTGTACTTTCCGTTTTTCAGGAAAACTATAATGTCGTCGATGTCGGAGCAGTTGCACACAAATTCGCCGTTGTCGTCTTTTTTCAAAGCGGTACCGATAAAACCCTCTTCCCTGTTCACAAACAGTTTGGAATTTGCCAGTGCCACTTTGGTAGCTTCAATATTTTCAAAGTTTCGGATTTCTGTTTTTCGAGCATAAGCTTCTCCGTAGGTTTTCTTCAAATATTCAAACCAGTCTATGGTATAATCAACAATATTGGCAAGATGATGCTCTGTTTCTTTGATTTTTTCTTTTAAATTGACAATATTCTCTGTTGCCTTGTCGGTGTTGAATTTGAGTATCCGAGCCATTTTTATTTCAAGCAGTCTGAGCAAATCGTCTCTTGTGATTTCTCTTATAAAATCTATTTTATAGGGCTCAATCCGTTTGTCTATATGCTTTAAGGCATCGTCTGTCGACTTTGCATTTTCAAATTCCCTGTCCTTGTAAATACGCTCGTCAATAAAGATTTTTTCAAGCGAAACATAGAGAAGTTGTTCTGTGAGTTCGTTTTTCCTTATTTCGAGTTCTTTTGCAAGGAGTTCGATAGTGTTGTCAGTACTGCGTTTAAGTACCTGAGAAACAGTAATAAATACAGGTTTATTGTTATCAATCACACAGCAGTTTGGAGAATAACTTATTTCGCATTGCGAAAATGCATAAAGTGCATCAATTGTCTTGTCGGACGATGTTCTTGCCTCAAGATACACAATAATCTCCACATTTTCGGCAGTGTTGTCGTCAATTTTCCTTATATTGATTTTACCCTTTTCGCTTGCTTTTATGATACTGTCAATCAGCTGTCCTGTGGTTGTGCCGTAGGGTATTTCGCTGATAACAAGGCTCTTGTTGTCGGGAGCTTTGGTAATTTTCGCCCTGATTTTCAACCGTCCACCTCTTTCGCCGTCATTGTATTTACCGATGTCAATCATTCCGCCCGTTGGAAAGTCGGGATAAAGCGTAAATTCTTTGTTTTTAAGATACGCGATTGAGGCATCAAGCAGTTCGTTAAAGTTGTGAGGCAGAATTTTTGAGTTCAACCCCACACCAATACCTTCGCTGCCCTGTGCCAGAAGCAACGGAAACTTCACCGGCAGAGCGACAGGCTCGTCGTTTCTGCCATCGTATGACGGTTTGAATTTGGTAATTTTCGGGTTAAAAACCGTATCAATGGCAAATTTTGAGAGCCGAGCCTCTATGTAACGGGCAGCGGCGGCACTGTCGCCTGTAAGTATGTTGCCCCAGTTTCCCTGAGTATCAATTACAATATTTTTTTGTCCAAGCCCCACAAGTGCCTCATAAATAGAGGCATCGCCGTGCGGGTGAAATTGCATTGTGTGCCCCACAACGTTGGCTACTTTGTTGTAGCGACCGTCTTCCATTCGCCTCATCGAATGAAGCACGCGCCGTTGCACAGGTTTTAGTCCATCGTTGATGTGCGGGATAGCACGGCTAAGATTGGCGTACGAAGCATAGTCCAGAAACCACGTATAGTACATGCCTGACAAATGATGCAGGCTTTGCAGGTCTTTGACGGTCGGAACGTGATATTTCGACTGAGCAGTCGGATTGAGTTCGTCTTCCTGTGTTTTCTCCGTAAAATCCTCTTTATCTACTTGATTGTCAATTTCTTCAAATTGCTCTGACATTTATGTTTGATTGATTTTTTTTTAGAAAAATTTTGTGCAAAGTTAGCAAAAAAATTGCAATTCAGAGTGTGAATTAACAGACGGCAGTGTAGAGAAATGGTATTTGCCAGATGACTGAGAATTGAAATCCAACCATGACTTACGCAAAGGTATTGCACCGCAGGAGAGTGCCTTAAAAGTTTTTTAGCACACAGATAACGCGGGTTAAACGGATTTTTATATTATTGATTATCATATATAAGTCAACGGATATTGTTTTGAAATATGCAATACGTTGGGATATAAACAAATCAGAACATCATCTTTTACATTTTGTACGCAAAGCCCAATCTGATTGAATGCTGTTCTTTTTTTGCTTCATAATATTTCAAATTAATATCAAGACTTTCAAAGATATATTTTATTTGGAAATACCATTTAGGATTGTCAATATCAGTTTTTTTTAATGGAAACTGAACTGAAAGTTTTATTGTTGGTTGAAATATTTGGTGTAAAAAGGTAAAGGTATTTGGTGTAAACTTGTACTTTGCAATTGAGGCAGTGTCCATATTTACAGGCAAATAGTGAAATTGATTAAGATAGTTGCCCATCATTGCCACAGGCAAAGATAGTTCGCCTTGCAATTTGACTTTTCTTAAATTATACTCCGCTCTTATATGCAAATCGGGTGAGATATACCAATTCAAATCGGGAATACTGTATATTGTCAAATAATCTTCACCTTTGTTTATCGCAAGGTTTAATTCGCTATTAAACGACAAGCCTGTACCTGCATAAATATTCATATTTTTAATAAAATTGGGCAATTGCCAAAGCCACATACCGCCAAACGCAAACTCCGCCCGATAGAAATCAGGATAATAATTCTGCATATACTTTGGTTCGTTAGTGAGCAGAAAATCAAAATTGCCCTCTGTAAAAATACCCCAAAAGTTGTGTGCATATTTTTTTGAATTTTTTAAAAAACCGTAGTCAAAAGAGGTATTTATGCCGCGCAGACCTGAATAGAGCGAGGAAGTATTCATTGTTTGAACAAAACCCGAACCGATAGAAAAATTGTGTTCTTTGATTTGTGATTTCCAAAAATAACAGCCAGTCAGACTGTCTTTTTCGTTCGTTACCATCTGAGAAAAAACACTGATATGCAATATCAACAATAAACAAATTACAATAAATTTTGATTTCATTTTCAATGTTTTAATTTTCTGCAAATTTACGCATTTTTTTTGTTTAACATCAAGGTAAAAAAAACAGCAAAAACGCTTGTATTACTTGCTATTTTACTGCTCTTTGTATTCCCTGTTGTTAAAAATATTTTAGTTGCCTATTTCTCTAACCAAAATGAATGGTAGAATTGCCTGCGAGGCGGCAAAAAGATTAATCATTTCCGTTTCGCCATTCTTTTCTATGTAGTTTTCTATCTGTGTAACGTTGCCGCGTATGAGCATAAGTTTTACCAACGCCCCCTGTGGAATATCGTCAAAAAGAGCATTGTTAAGAAGAGCCTTCCCATCGTCATGTTCAATGATATCGGCATTACGTACAACTTGCTTATAATTTTTACCAAACATATCATTTCCTGTCCACTCTACAAGCACAATCAAACCATTTGTGTTCTTGCTGTCGGCATTCCATCCAAGTATAAAATCTTTGTAGTAGCAGTAGGGTAAAAGATCTTCGGACTTTTCGATGTTTGGATTGGTAATATGCACTATTTTAGGTACATACATTGTAGTTTCATTGCCGCTTTCCTGTGCGATTGCCGTCGGTATTCCGTTAAAAGTGGCAAAATTGAAACTCACATCCTGCCCAAAAAGATTGCTTTGATTAACATTGTTAATCGCTTGCAGTTCGCTGGATTTCACGCCATTAATGCTGAAATCCAGTTGATTTTTGGCAGGCGCAAGGGCTTGTCCATTGCTTTGCTGTGAATTGGCAAGGGTCGAATTATAAAAATCCAAGAATTCATCCGCAAGCGAATTTTGCTTTATTGAATAGTAACCCAACATTGCGTTATCGCTCAATATTAGGGCATATTTGGAACTACCGTTGAAAAGCATTCTTTGAGTTACCTTGTTAGCAAATTGACTATCGCCAGCTTTGTCATTCAGATTATTGCCATTTTGGCAAGATACAAATGCAAGGCATATAGCCATTACCGAAACATTTACTATATTTTTCATTATCTCTATCTTTTTAAATTTAATAAACTGATTAATAATTAATTATATTTTACCTAAAACTTTCAATTTTACACCATCAAGCATTTGAAAGGTGTAAGACTGTATTTGACCAGCAACATACATATACTCATCAAATGGGTATTGCCAGATTTTACGGAATGCAGACATAGATTTAAAAGAACTGACAGTAACAATATTCCCATGCAAACGGGCTTCACTGTTTGGGTATCTTGCAGTCCAAAACCAATAAAGATTACCTCTTTCATAATTTGATTTTTCATATGGACCAGACAAAATAACAACATCAATTTCCTGCATTGTTAGCTTTCTGTTCATTGCACACCAAATATTAAACCCTCTTTCCCAAATTCCATTGCTATTGGCAAAAGCATGATAGTCATAGATATTGGTATGGCTCATCACATCATTTTGCACATCATAATACGACGGATCAACTGTGGTTGTCACAGTGATTGTTGAAGTTAGATTCACTGTTGCTGGTAAATAATAAACGGGAGTAAAACTGGTTCCAATCCATCCTGTAGCAATCAGAGGGTAATGATGGGGGTAAGAATTTTCAGCATAATAATCCTGACTTACCTTTAACTCTATCTTGTCAAAGGCTACGTTGTAGTTATATGCCCACTGTATCTTTTCAGGTTTAGGTGGATTTGAAATGGGGTCTTTACAACTTATCAACAGACCACTGACAGCAAGTAAGAATACAATTTCTCTAATCATAATTGTAAGATTTTTAGTTTAACATTAATTTTATAAAAACTAATGCAAAGGTAAAGCTTGTTTTATGTTCAAAGAAATCTTTTTACTCATAACTTATGACTTTAACTCATTGATTATGAATAGCGTGCATGATTAAAAGCCGTTTATACTGTCAAGCACCTGAATTGCCTTTATTAGTGTGGAATCTTTGCGGTTGGTAGCGGTATCTTTATCGCTGTGATAAATTTGTCTTGCATAAATATCAGGTTCAACGCCAAAATCTATATTCTTGCCATCCAAATCGTACCTTTTTGTTATGTTTATTGGACACAACAAACGCCAAGAGTTAGGCAATATTGTAATTTGAGTGTCGCCTATTGAGCATCCGCTCGTTTTTTCGCCGATAACAATGCAATTCGGCAGTCTTTTCATTATTTGAGTAAATAAAGTTGCTGTCAGGTTGGTATATTGAGAAACCAAAACAATAACAGGCAGATTATCAGATATCCACCCTCTACCCGAAATTGTTTTTGGTCTTTTTGTTGAAAAATTACTTGTTCCTTTTCCATTTTGATGTGACTCGTAGTAAGCAGTTATTTCGTCTGCAAAAAATATTGAAACGAATTGAATCATTTCATCTATCATCTTGTCGTAAGAAATTACTCCGTATACTCCATACCCTGGACTATAGTTGTTCCTAATATCTAAAATTATGCCATTGCGGTAATTATTTGAATTTACAACATTATCAAACGCTTTTATATTACCCTCATAAAAAAACAATATATCATAATATACATATTTTTTTGTTGTATCCTGTAAAATTTGATAATGATAATATGTTCGACTAAAACCATTTCCCTCATTGTCCCAATCAACAGGTATAACACTGTAATAAGGCGGGTCATAAGAAATTCCCATACCATCAAAATATCTGCCACACTCTATGCGAAGTTGTTTGTCCTTAACCATTTCTAAAATTTCTTCAAAAATGTTTAGCAAATCCTCTTTTAATCTTGTGTTTTTTGCCCTTGTATAGCAGGTGCTATACACAGAATCCCAGTCAATGCCTTTTTCCTCAAAATATGGATAGTTTTCGTTCATTATTTTCCAAAAGGAGCGAAAAACATTTTCGGGTCTGTCGCTCAATACAATATCTTTGCGGCAAGACATCATGGCAAGCAGGAAAAGACAAAAAAATGATAATTTTTTTTTCATAAAATTATTTTTTATGTTATGCCATATTTTTCGTTTAAGAATTTTATCTGTTCTTTGAGAAACTCTTTATCCTGTTTCAACTCCTCTATTTGAGCAAGATATGCCTTGCGTTCGCTTTCAAACTCCTGATAATTGTTCATTGTATTGTTGTTTCCTGCCTGATTGCAATTATAAAATTGCTGAGTATCGCCCCAATCTATTATATCCATCAGATTGATTTCCAGTGTTTTTGCAATTTGTGCTACTCTGTTAAAATCAACCGAACATTCTCCGTTTTCGATTCTGGAATACTGACTTTGGGTAAGCCCCAATTCATCTGCCATATAGTTCTGCGTGTAGTTTTTCGCAAGACGGCTACGTCCGTACTTCATCCGTTTTTAGTTTAACGGAAATATCTGTAGGTTGTGTTCCTTCCATAAATTTATCCATTTTATATTGTTGTTCAAAGTTAAAATTTTAAAAAAAATGACATGTTTATATTTTGCAGTGTTAATTTTCTGCGCTTAAATGTTATCTCCTATTTATATTATCAAGCACTTCCAGAGCTTTGAGTATCACACTGTCTTTTGCTCCATCTTCAAAATCATAACATACTTTTACTCTGACATCAGGCTCCAACCCAAATTCCATATTCTCACCTTTTGTGCTGTATGACTTATACCAAGGGTAAGACAAAAGCCAGTTGTTCGGCAGTCGTACATAGTTTATTGCACCGCCTCCACCGCCCGTTTTTTCGCCTATTGCAGTGCAGTTCGGCAAATCATTCATCACATATGCAAAAAAGTTGCCTGCACTGAATGTTTCATTGCCAATTAACAAGATCACGGGCACAGATGCAGGTACAATACCTCTGCCGTCAAAATATTGCGGAAACTTTTCACTAAAACCGTTGTGCCCCGTACCTGTTTTAAAAACATCGTAGTACGCCAAATGACGACCTCTGAAAAAAGGCGAAGCGATACTATACATTATACCGCCCAAACCGCCCGAGTTCAGCCTTACATCAATAATCAATCCGTTTTCATAATGCAAGGAATCAAGAAAAACAAAAATATCTTGAGGCGTTGTCTGATTTATCATAAAATCCCATTCGGCAAAAGAGGAAATTTCTATCATTGCATATCTCTTTTCTTTGTGTTGCCAGCAGGTAAAAGGTTCGGAAAATCTGAAGTAACGTGGAAGCAATCCATACTTTTCTTCCATATCATAATTCCATCCCACTGTTGATTTCACTGTCGCAGAATCATAAATAATCGGCACCATATAGGGGTAATCAAAAGCCTGAATACTTACGTGCCTGTCCTTAAACGCAGGTATAATTTCCTTAAAAATCGGTATCAATTCAGCGTCTGTTTTTGCCTCTTTTGCTATCTGATAATATACACTGTAAACTGAATCCCAGTCAATACCCTTTTCTTCAAAGTAGACGTAGTTTTCATCCAGTATTTTCCAAAAGGAAGTAAAAACATTTTCGGGCGTGTCTTTTATCACTATGTCCCTTCGGCAAGAAAACATAACAAAAAGACAGAACAAGGGGAAAAACAACAATATATTTTTCTTATTCATTTAAAATACAATTACAGGGAACCGGATTTAATATGCAAAGTTAAACATTTTTTTTTACTGTCAGTAATATATGTAAGTTTTACATAAAAAATTGTCGTTCAAACAAAAGGGATGCCTGTCTTTGTTTCTGATGGCATATTTTAGATAATGTATTATTTTAATTGGGTAGTATTATCCAAAGTATGCTATTTTAAACAAATCCATAGTTAATATAAAAGAACGCCAAGTCAAAAGCTTTGAAATGATTGAATAATTTTTTGGAAAAAACAGCAAGTTTTCCTGAACGCTCGCCTGATTCGGTGTCGTAATCTGCAATTATTTCCTTCTATTCCTTTCGTGTTCGCTTTCCCAATTATGTGATTATCTTGCTGAAATACAGCA
>JAITNR010000112.1 GCA_031290375.1 Prevotellaceae bacterium
AACAGACGGGCATTTATGGGGTCAATCTTCGATTTACTCATAAAAAGAATGGTGCTGAATAAACCAATTAGGCTATAAATCAATACATTAACTTGGGCGACTTAAACGCTTATACCAATTAATTAATTATAATTTTGCATAATGAAAGATCAAATAAAATATATAGTTTCGCTGTTGTTGCTTATCACGCTTGGCAACGGTGTTGCTGCTCAAAGTGACAGTGTTGCCAAGTCAAAACTATTCGCCATAAGAGCCGTTGATACTCAACCTGTTAATCATACCGAAGGAGCTGTGCTCTGTTCAGCTGTTATCATTGATGGCGACACTTTTCCATATATAACCTTGCCTATGCTCTATTGTTACCCGCCGCTGAAGTTTAAGAACAAAAAGCAGGAAGATTTTTACTGGCGAACGGTACGTGATGTAAAAAAGGTGTTGCCGCTGTCCAAATATATTCGCGGAGTAATTGAAAAAACCAATTCAGCACTGATGTCGTTGCCTGACAAAACCTCGCGTAATACGTATATGAAACGGTTTGAAAAACGGATTTATACCGAAAATGAGAAAGAATTTAAAGAACTCACTCTCAATCAGGGCAAACTGCTTATCAGGCTGGTTGACAGGGAAACAAATACAACTTCATACGAACTGATAAAAGAGTATCGCGGTTCGTTCAGGGCGGGATTCTGGCAGGTTTTTGCAAAACTTTTCGGGGCAGACCTCAAATCGAAATACGGCAACAAAGAGGAAGACCAGACTATTGAAAGAATAATCACGTTGGTAGAAGCGGGACAGTTGTAAGTAATTAATAATAGTTAACAATGATAGATAAATCTGCTTTGACAAAGATAGGACAAACCATAAAGCCACACGGGATTTCAGGCGAAATTTTGTGCGACTTTTCTTTGATGCCTGATGATAATTTTCCGAAATATTTTATTTTGGAAGATGAGGAAATTTTTGTGCCGTTTTTTATCGAAGAATACCGATTGACAGGTGCCTTTGGGGCTTTTGTCAAATTTTGTGGCGTTAATGATGAGAATGATGTAAAATCGCTTTGCAAAAAAGATATTTTTTTTGATAAAATAATTGAAAATAAGGAAGATAAGAACAATGTAACAATGAATTTTTTTGTTGGGTTCAGAATAATTGATGAAAGTTACGGTGAAGTCGGCGAAATTCAGGACATTGACCAAAGTACTGTGAATACGCTTTTTGTTGTAGATACAAAATTAATACCTATGAACGAAGATTTTATTTTAAAAATTGACAAAAAAAAGAAAATAATTTTCACACAACTTCCCAATGGATTGTTGGAACTATAGATTGAAAACAGGTCATTCAGTGAATAAACAATATGCGAAAAATTAAAAATATAGATTGGCAAAATATTGAGTATCAGAAAGCTTGGAATAAACAAGAGGAAATATTTTGTGCCCAGATTGAGAAAAAAAAGAATCGTGTTGCAACCGAAAATACATTGATTTTCTGCGAACACCCGCATGTATATACCATAGGCAAGAGCGGCAACGAAGGGAATATGCTTGTAAATGATGGCTCTGTGCCTGTGCTTCACACCAACAGAGGTGGCGACATCACCTACCATGGACAAGGGCAAATTGTAGGATATCCGATTTTTGACTTGGAAAACCTTGAAGTTGGACTTAAAGAGTTTATTTTTAAGATAGAAGAGGCGATTGTTGAAGTGCTGAAAACCTACTCAATATACGGTGAAAGGTTACAGGGTGCAACAGGCGTTTGGTTAGATGCCGACAGCGTTGTCAAGAGCCGCAAGATTTGTGCTATTGGCGTGCGTAGTAGTCGTTTTGTAACAATGCACGGCTTCGCTTTGAACGTAAATACCGATTTGAGCTACTTCAACCGTATCAATCCCTGCGGATTTACTAACAGAGGCGTAACATCAATGCAAAAGGAGTTGGGCAGGGTAATTGACCAGGAGATTGTTAAACAACAACTTTTTGAGGCAATAAAGAGAAACTTTTTGTAGTTGAAATTTCAATCACACAAATTGCTTTGCTGTAGCATAATCCTCTTCCTTTGAATTTTGCCAGGTAATGCCTTATTCGGCAATACTTTTTAACACATTGAAAAACTGTGCCATAACTAATTTTCAATACTCGCTCTATTACACGAGACCCAATCCCCTCCAAATACATTTCAAGGTTTAAACGCCTGTTGCTTTGGATTTTACATATGATTTGCACTGATTGACTCTGCCACACCTTGGGCAATTCGTGATTTATGATTTTTTGCAGCAGAGGTAATAAAAATATCTTAGATTAACAACGCCCAATAAAAAAGGCAAAACGTATGGTTAAATAATGGACGAGCCATTAATCCTTAGCCTCCGTTCAATTTTGGTATTAACTCCACTTTGAAACTGCCTACTTTAAAATTAACCTTTATAAATACAGGTATTCGTCTGTAATCGTCAGTAAAATAGACACTTATTCCATTTTTTTCAAACATGGAGGTGCCTGTAAAAACAGGTAAAAATTTCTTACAGGTGTAGTATTTCCCGTTTACCTTAATCTTTTCTATGCCTTTGTAAATTATCTTTATATCAAAAAATTTTTCGTCAAAATAAATTGGCAATACCAGTGTGGAACCAACTTTGAGGTTACTCCAGTCCATTCTGCGAAGAGCAAAAATGCCCGAAACCAAATCATAGTATCTTCTATCTGTTTCATATCTGCCTTTGAGGCTGCTTTCTACGTAAGTGTCGTGATAATATACCTCCTCGAAAGCGGCATATTTACCCTCGTGGGCATCTCTGATAAAGATGTGGGGCATCATTGTTTTTGTTGAAAAAGTGCTTTGAAAAATGTCGTGAAAATGAAACAAATCATCGACAAGCCCGATGGCGTACATATCAATCTTTACCTTGTAGGCATCGTCAGCCCGATATTTGATTTTTTCTGTTTCGATAATCACTTCGCCACCCTTGATAAAACCATATTTGGCGTTGTATTTCAAATATTCACCGTCAAACATATCTTGAATTTGAGGATTTACACTGATAAACGGCAAAACTGACAGTAATAATTGTAGAAAACACTTTGGCATATAATTAATTACGTGTTACAAATTACGAGGTTTGGGGTTTAAAATTAAATTCTCAAATTTCCATTCTCAACTATCTGAGGTCGTTAATTGACACTCTTGGGTGATTTTTGCTTGAAAATGAGAATGTATCGGCGTTTGGCGCGATAGTTTTGTATGTGTCGAGGGCGAAAGTCATTTTTTGTCCGTTTCGTTGTGAAACTTCGACCTTTGAAATTTCGTAGTTTGCTCTGTTTATTGTTACGCGTATTCTGAAAATATCGTCGGTTTTATCGTATGGCAAAAGCGATATTATGTAGTATTTATCAGATTTTATGTCCTCTTCAAAAATCACTCTGTACTTATTTTTATAGTTTTTAAAAACAGCTATCGGGCTTAGGATTTCCAATTCCTTTGCGTCCGGTTCTGTTATTGTTACTTCGTTAAGTTGCTCATAATAAACCCATTGAGTTTTTCCGTCAAAAAAAATTTCCATATCGGCAGATTTCACATAAAGTTTATTGCCTGACAATTTAGCCGAAAGATTTTGATTTTCAGGTTTTTCCTTGTCAGGTTCTTTAATGGAAAGTTTGATGTCCGTTGCAAATGCACCCTTGTCGAATTTTGCTGCCGCCCTGTCGATTATTGCTGTTGCTCTGGCATCTGATTTTTGTTGCGCCGAAAGGCAAAGTGAAAGCACTGATAAGAAGGCTGTCAAAAAATATTTTTGCATAATAATTCGGAATATTTATGTTTTAGTTAGATTTACAAACACAAAATTAGTTTAATTATAAGTAATTTTTTTATAACTTTGCGGAAATAATTAAATGATTTTTTTTTACGAACACTTACTATTATGGATAACGAGGAATTAGTGGTAAAACTGAGCAAGAAATTGCGAATTACGCAGAAGAAATCGCATGAATTTTTGACTGCCTTTGTGGAGGAAATCGGTAATGAAATTGTTGTTGAGAAAAAGGTAGATTTCCTTGATTTCGGGGAATTTAGGATGCGTTTAAAGGAGCAACAAATATCTGAAAACACCAGAACAAATAAAAAATATCTTTTGCCGCCGAAAATGTTTGTCAATTTTGCACTCCATTCAGAATTTAAAAAATATTTAAAAACATTAAAACTATGAGCGATAATATTATTTTAACTCCTGTGTTAGAGAGAGTTGCCAAACGGCTCAACCTTTTACCTCAAGATGCGCAAAAATTTTATGAGGCATTAAAAGCGGTTGTTATTGAGTCGTTGGAAACCAACAGAAGAGTGGAATTTAGTAATTTAGGCTCTTTTGAACTTCTTTTGAGCAATTCGGACGGAGAAGAAGGGCACTATATTCTGCATTTTTTTGCAGATAAAGCCATGAAACAGCGTGTTAACGAAGATTTTTCCCATCTGAAGGCGGTAGAGTTGGACGAAACCGCGCAACCTATTACAAAACTTTCTCAGCAGGCAGATGAAATTAGGGGCTTGCTTACTGATATTCAGGGAGAAGAGATTAAGGGAAAGGTAAGCACTGTTTCAGAGGAAGAACAGGAAAAAAAACAGGTGAAAATATCTAATAATAAACAAGATACAATCAGACCGACTACTTTAAAAACAGTAAAATCCGAAGTTGCAGCAATCGTAGAAGTGGAAGAAGAACACAACGAGATTTCCGAACCCAACCAACCTGTAGAAAATTATGCAAATAAAAAGGGGGTTGAGTTCTTTCATCGCAAACTTGAAACGCCACCCGAAGTAAAGGCAAATGTTTTTGATTATGTTCCTGAAAATCAAGAAAAAAATAGGAAAAAGAAAAAAACTTGGCTTGGGGTTCTTTTGACAGTGTTGATTTTGGCTGTTGCTGCCATATTTTCGTGGTATTTTCTGAAATCGCCTTTGAGAAGAACAGACCATGATAAAGAGATACAAGTCATTGAAACTGCGTTAGTTATACCTGACGGTACAATTGAAAATGTAACCGACAGTTTTCGGTCTGACAGTGTTGTAATTTCCATTTTTGACCAAACAAGAAATTATAACGAATTTATAGCAACAAGTACTGTCAAAGAAGGTAATACGCTTGCTGCCATAGCGCGTGAATACTATGGACACACAGATTTTTGGGTGTATATTTACGAGGCAAACAGGTCGATTATATCGAACCCGAACAGCTTGTCTGCCGGCTGTACTATAAAAATTCCAAAATTGGACAAAAGGTTAATAAACTTGAAGGACACAGCATGCCTGAACTATGCTCAAACGCTGAAAAACAAGTACTTGAGTAATCGTTAAGGTAGGACAGATAAATTGCTGTTATACCCCGTAAAACAGCCTTATAATCCATTGAAAAGCCCGTCCTGAAAGGATGCATGAGGCAAAAATCGACATTTTTTGTACTACGCTTGGAGTGATTATATAGCGAAATTTTGGATGTTTTTTGTTAATTATTTTGGATGTTTTTTTTGCAAGGTATTGCGGTTTGCCTCCATTGGTTTCGTCTTTTTCTATGTTTTTCAGTACTTTATGAAATGATTGACTGTATTCGCTGTTTATAGTTGCCTGTGAAATTACTCTGTTTTTGGTAAATCCGGTATTGAAATCACCCGGTTCCAACACCACAACTCTAATGCCAAACTGTTTAGTTTCCAGACTCAAAGCTTCGCTGTAACCCTCTACCGCAAATTTTGAGGCACTGTAAAGACCTTGATAAGGCAAGGCAAAAACTCCACCAATCGAACTTACATTGATTATCAAACCATTACGAGCAAAACGGAAAATTGGTAAAACCTCACTGCACACATTGACCACGCTGTAGAAATTTGCCTGCATCTGCAAATCAATCTCTTGCTCGGTAGCAAGTTCTGCCGCTCCGCCGATACCCATTCCTGCGTTGTTTATAACTACGTCTATGCGACTTTCGGCGGTAAAAATGGCACTTATGGCATTTCTTATTGATTCTCTTTGGGTAATGTCCATCTGCAACATTTTCAGTGAGTTGGTACTTTCCATTTTGTTTCTGCTCGTTCCATACACAATATGACCGTCTTGCAAAAGTTGCTCTGCTATTGCCTTGCCCAAGCCTGACGTCGCTCCTGTTATCAGAATCACTTTTTTATCCATTTTGCAGTTTTATTTTTTAAGGAAAGTTAAAAATTTGAAACATTCAAAGAACAAAGGTACACAAATTTTTCGATGTTGCAAGCAGGACGACAGCTACGAAAAGTCCGCTAAATTATTGGCAGAGACAAATTTGTTATACTAATGAATTATGGAATTTCTTACTGAATAAATGTGATTTGGATATTCTTGCAAAGGTCAAAAACGGAGGAAGTTACATACCTCTGGATGAAACAGACGGCAGAACGCAGTCGGTAATGATTGATTTGTTGAAAAAAAGAGAATACCTTTACATTTAGTTTGTTATTAAAAAGGAATGGTTTCGCAATTTTGCGCAACTTGACAAAAAAACGTCAGAGAGTAAAATTGAGCAAATAAATATAAAGGTGCGGCTCAGCACTATAATCACTGACAACAACAAAATGAAATGGTATAACTATGTTGCTTGCTTTTTTGCAGGAATATTTTTAACTAATGCGGTTCCGCATTATATTTAGGGAATTTCAGGCGAGAGTTTTCCAACACCCTTTGCTAATTCTCCCGGAGTGGGATTGTCATCACCACTTTTGAATGTATTATGGGCTTTACTTAACTTAGTGATAGGTTATTTTCTTTTCAAAGCGGGAAAAGTCTCAAATAAAAAATGGACTATTCTCATTTTCTTTATTGGGATAGCGATAATGAGTATATTATTAAGCATTACGTTTGCTGAAAAAAGGTAATTTTGATAATATAGGTAATTAGTACAGATAATGACATTCGGTTTTAGAATAAAATAAAGTGGAATCAGATACCACTCAAAAAAACGAACTAAAAAATAGTATTATGAATTGGTATTTAAAAGTTTTGAAACAGTACGCTGATTTTAGCGGAAGAGCAAGAAGAACAGAATATTGGATGTTTGCTCTATTCAATATTCTGGTTGTATTTGCATTATTTATTATTGCTACCATTATCGGGGCCATAGCTGGAGGTAGCAGCGGTGCAGGGGCTGGAGCCGTAATAGGCTACATCCTTTACATTATCTATGGATTGGCAACCATCATTCCGAGTTTAGCTGTTGTAGTCAGAAGACTGCACGATATAGGGAAAGGTGGTGGCTGGATATTCATTTCATTTGTTCCTCTTATAGGTGGCATTTGGCTTTTAATCCTGATGTTCCTTGACAGTGAAGCAGGAGAAAACAGATTTGGAGCAAATCCAAAAGATTAATCAATGGAATTTTCTCCTTATTGAGGTAGTAGTACGGTACTTGGACAACTATGGCAGTTGTCCAAGTACCACATGCCAACTAACCGTCCTACCCACAGGTGGGGTTTTGGTGTGTTTCGCAGTCTTTTTTTTGAAAATAATCTTGTTGGCGCCAAGTTGCGAGAAACAGTGACAGTGTAGATTTAGGATACGAAAATACGTTAATTTTTTTGTCGTTCCATTCGGATTTTATACATTTGCAACCCGCATTTAAAAAACGACAAGATGAAACCGTTAAAATTATCCATTAAGACGGCGCTTGTAGCGCTTGTCTTACAGTCTTTTACTCCGTTTGGTTTTGCTCAGCAGAGCGAAAAAGACTTGATTTCCGTTATAGGAACCGGAGATATCATGTTGGGTTCCAACTATCCTTCTGAAGCCAAACTCCCGCCACGCGATGGAAAAGAGTTGTTGCGAAATGTTAAAGATGTTTTGCGCGACGCCAATGTTACTTTTGG
>JAITNR010000267.1 GCA_031290375.1 Prevotellaceae bacterium
TATTCGGAACTGGATGCGCAACCGCAACACCATTGAGTTTCTCGGAACATGGGAATTGCTACATAATTCGGCATTTAAAGGTGTCGAATTCGACACCTTTTTGCACGAGGCGGGCGCAACTTATACAGCATGGCACAAAGCCAACTTTCGCGACTCAACGCCATAGATGCCGCAAAAGGATTTCGGAAAATAGATGTAACAAAAAACAATATTTCATAAACTAATAATTAATAAAAATTATGGCAAAACAAAAAAAGTTCTTAACCTGTGATGGCAATCAAGCCGCCGCCCATATCGCGTATATGTTCAGCGAAACCGCTTCGATTTACCCCATCACCCCGTCGTCCACCATGGCTGAATATGTCGATGAATGGGCGGCTGCCGGACGAAAAAACATTTTCGGCGAAACTGTCCGCGTGGACGAAATGCAATCGGAAGCAGGTGCTGCCGGCGCTATGCACGGCGCTTTACAAGGAGGTACGCTATCAACGACGTTTACGGCTTCGCAAGGGCTGTTGCTGATGATACCGAACATGTATAAGGTTGCCGGAGAATTGCTTCCGGGCGTTTATCATGTTTCGGCGCGCACTTTGGCGTCACATGCCCTGTCTATCTTCGGAGACCATCAGGATGTGATGGCTGTCCGCCAGACGGGTTGCGCCCTGTTTGCTACCGGTTCGGTGCAGGAAGTGATGGATTTGGCTGCTGTGGCTCACTTGTCGGCAATCAGGTCGCGCGTGCCTTTCGTGCATTTCTTTGATGGATTTCGTACTTCTCACGAAATTCAGAAAATCGAACAGTTGGACAACGAAGATTTAGCTCCGCTGATTGACCAAAAAGCCTTGTCGGAATTTCGCCAACGGGCTTTGAACCCGGAAAATCCGGTTACGCGCGGTACGGCTCAAAATCCCGACATCTATTTTCAGGCTCGTGAGTCATCTAATATTTATTATAATCAAGTAATTGATATTGTTGAAAATTATGTAAATCAGCTTTCGGCACTTGTGGGAAGAAAATACGGCTTGTTCAACTATTACGGAGATCCCAATGCTGAACATGTGATTATCGCAATGGGCAGTGTTACGGAGGCAATCCGCGAAACCATTGATTACCTCACATCTAAGGGAGAAAAAGTTGGTTTGGTTGCCGTTCATCTCTATCGCCCGTTCTCTGCAAAACATTTTCTTGCAGCCGTTCCCAAAACGGCAAAAAGAATTGCCGTTTTAGATCGTACCAAAGAGCCGGGAGCACTTGGCGAACCGCTCTATATGGATGTAAAAGATTGTTTCTATAATACCGATAATCACCCTGTTATCGTTGGCGGACGTTATGGTTTATCCTCAAAAGACACCACTCCTGCCCAAATTCTTTCGGTTTATGAAAATCTGAGTTTGCCCGAACCTAAAAACGGCTTTACTATTGGTATTGTTGACGATGTAACCTTTACTTCGCTGCCCCAAAAAGAAGAAATTTCCTTTGACGGCGGAGCATACGAAGCAAAATTCTATGGATTAGGCGCGGACGGCACAGTAGGAGCAAACAAAAATTCGATTAAAATCATTGGAGATAATACCGACAAGTATTGTCAGGCATATTTTGCCTACGACTCCAAGAAATCAGGCGGCTTTACCTGCTCGCACCTCAGATTTGGCGACAGTCCTATTCGCTCTACTTATCTCGTTAATACTCCTGACTTTGTGGCTTGCCACGTTCAGGCATATTTGCGTTTGTACGATGTTACAAAAGGGCTTAAAAAGAACGGCACTTTTCTTTTAAATACCATTTGGAACGAACAGGAAGTTAAGAAAAATTTGCCTGATGATGTAAAGAGTTATTTAGCTAAAAACAGTATTAATTTTTATATAATAAATGCAACAGGAATAGCTGAAGAAATAGGTTTGGGCAATCGCACCAATTCTATTTTGCAATCAGCTTTCTTCAAAATTACGGGAGTTATTCCTTACGAACTTGCCGTTGAGCAGATGAAAAAATTCATTATAAAATCCTACAGCAATAAGGGCGAAAATATAGTAAAAATGAACAATGCAGCCGTTGAACGCGGTGGTGAAGTGACAAAGGTACAGGTACCTGCCGAATGGGCAAATCTCTCTGCACCTCGGCAGGAAGCATCTAACTTGGAAGCCGTACCTGAATTTATCACTAAGGTAGTTCGTCCTGTGAACGCTCAAAAAGGGGATGAGCTGCCTGTGTCATCATTTGCGGGTCGCGAGGACGGCACTTGGAACAACGGCACTGCCGCTTACGAAAAACGCGGCGTTGCCTCACACGTACCTGTTTGGATTTCAGATAACTGTATTCAATGTAACCAGTGTGCTTTTGTCTGTCCTCACGCTGCCGTCCGTCCGTTTGTTCTGGATAACAGTGAATTGGCAAATGCCCCTGCCAACTACAATACACTTGAAATCAAAGCACCGCAGGCTTTGAAAGAAATGCGTTTCCGTATTCAGGTTGATGTGCTTGACTGTATGGGCTGCGACAACTGCGCCGATATTTGTCCGGGCAATAAAAACGGCAAGGCATTGGAAATGACGCCGATAGAAACCCAATATGACAATCAGAAAAATTGGGATTATTCTATTAAAAATGTTACATCAAAACAGCATTTGGTAGATATATCCGCAAATGTTAAAAATTCGCAGTTTGCAACGCCTCTGTTTGAATTTTCGGGCGCCTGTGCAGGTTGCGGTGAAACGCCGTATGTCAAACTCGTTTCGCAACTTTTCGGCGAACGGCAAATGGTAGCCAATGCAACGGGTTGTACTTCTATTTATTCAGGTTCGGCACCTTCCACTCCATATACCAAAAACGCTGATGGACGCGGTCCTGCTTGGGCAAATTCACTTTTTGAAGATAATGCCGAATATGGTCTTGGTATGAACATCGCGACTGAAAAAATGCGCGAGCGTGTAGTTGCAAAAACAAAGGCGTTAATGGCAATCGACTGGACACACCAAAGAGTGAAAGACGCCGCTCAAGCGTGGCTCGATAATATGAACGACAGTGGTGCGGCAGGCAGAAAAGCTGCCGATGAATACGCCGCCGCTCTTGAATGGGGCATCATGTCTGTAAATGATGTTATCACATTTTTTGAAAATGCAGGCGCAGAATATGCTGAAAAACTTGCAGAAGTGAAAGCCAAAAAGGCAGCAGGTGCAACTACTTGCGAATGTCCGGCTTGTACTTTGTGTAAGGAACTTTTGGAATTGAAGCATTACTTTATGAAACGTTCACAATGGATTATCGGTGGAGACGGTTGGGCATACGACATTGGTTTCGGTGGACTTGACCACGTGATTGCTTCCGGTCAGAATGTAAATATCCTTGTTGTTGATACTGAAGTATATAGCAATACCGGCGGACAGTCGTCAAAATCGACACCCGAAGGTGCTGTAGCTAAATTTGCCGCATCGGGCAAACGTATTCGCAAAAAGGATTTGGGGATGATTGCCACTACTTATGGCTATGTTTATGTGGCTCAAATAGCGATGAATGCAAGTCAGGCGCAGACCTTAAAAGCCATACGCGAAGCAGAAAGTTATAACGGACCATCTATCGTTATTGCCTACTCGCCCTGTATTGCACACGGATTGCGTGGTGGAATGGGCAAGAGTCAGCAGGAAGAAAAACTTGCAGTAGAATGTGGTTATTGGCATTTGTGGCGTTTCGACCCGCGTTTGGAGGCAGAGGGCAAGAACCCATTCCAACTTGACAGCAAAGAGCCGCAGTGGGACAAGTTCCAAGACTTTCTAAAAAGCGAAGTCCGTTTTTCGTCATTGTCCAAACAGTTCCCTGATCTTGCAGTCGAACTCTTTCAGGCAACCGAACAGAACGCTCTGTGGAGATACAACGGTTACAAAAGATTGGCTATGCAAACGTTTTAGTGATAAAAAAAATAACCTGTAATGTCAGAGACCAACGCAGCATAAGGGGGGAATGTAAAGACTTTCCAAGTTTTGAAAACTTGGAAAGTCTTTAAAAAACGCCTGCACTGTCAATAGAGTAAAAAGTTGTTTTACAATGCCTTTAAAATCTTGTTAAAAACTGTAGTTTTTGGCTCTTTCAGGTCTCTGTGACTGGAAAAATTGCGTAACGATTTTCACACGATAACTATCATGCGGCAGGACGGGTATGATGGCAAAAATAGTTGCACCTGACTTCGACACTCTATCCCCCAACCCCCATCTCCAAACTGTGTAAAAATGGCACTTTTTGAGTAAAAGTTGTTTTGTAGTGGTTAATTATGCTATATTTCGTGTTTTATGTAAAATAACATCATATTTATTTGTTTTTTCAAAAATATTGTA
>JAITNR010000122.1 GCA_031290375.1 Prevotellaceae bacterium
CTTCTGCCGTGCCCGTCCAACTGATATCTGCTGTAGTTTGAGCAATGGTAGAGCCTGGCACCGTCACAGCACTTGGACGCGCACAGCTACTGCCTGTAACACTGACGTTGTCAACAGCAACAGGAGGGTAATTGAGAGAGCTGTCACACCAGAACAGAAACACAATCTTTCTTGTTGTACTGCCCGAAACATAGTTGGGTAGTAATAAACTTGAATGTTGCCATGTTGCCTGTCCGATAAAAGTCCCCAAATAATACACGTTTGCTCCTGATATCCATGGGACATCCGGTGATGATGATGATATGTAAGTTGCCGTCCAGGAAGGCAGTGGCATATCCGATGGAACACTAAACACCTGTACCCTGTCATAATTAAAGGTTGTTCCCTCCTCACCCATTATTGCCCAATCAAATGAAAGGGTACATTCGAGATAATTACCAAAATCAACGTTCATGTACGCCGAAGCATAAGTTGTTGCGGCGGAATAACCACTGCTACTTCCGTCACTGGTAATATACAGGGAATTACCGGGATTCCCAATTCCCGCGCCTATCATCCAATGGTTAGCACTGCTGGACGCAAGTGTCCAGTAAGTACTCACGGAAGAACCTTCAAAGTCCTCCGTGAAGGGCACAGTATAGGCTGTCTGCGCCACTCCGTACATGGCAAATAAGGCTGCCATGATTAACATAATCAATTTTTTCATAAAAATAAAATATTAGATTAAACCTTCCTACTCTGTTAAGGCTTTTCGGAGACCGCCTTTTGTTATTTTCGTAATGATACGGTTAAAATTTTGTATAACTGTCTTGATTCTGAAATCTACTTTTGTTCATTATTAAGTGCAAAGGTAGGCTATTTTTTTTAATTGTGCAAATTTATTTTTTACATAATTTTCATAGATTTCATAATTTTATGCCAATCAACTCGCATGGCTTGAATTAATATCGTTGTTCAATCCTGCGGGTTGAGGTATTGGCAGCCTTCAGCCGTAAGTTTCACTTACGGTTATTAACATTTTGTCCTGCGGACATAAATGCAATTATCATGCAAAGTTCGTATTTTTTTTATTATTCATTGTTCATTGTTCATTGTTCATTATTTTTGTTCTACGGACATAAAAGTTCGCATTATTTATTATCTCTTAACTCTTAACTTCTCGATTTTAGTCCACCTCAAAATTACTCAAAAACAACGGTCCTCAAAAAAAATTTTCCCGATGAAAAATAAATTTGTTTAAGTCAAAAAAAAGTTGTTACTTTGCATTCGTTTTTGAGTGCACAATTTGCACTTGAAATTTGTTTTATTTAAAAATTTTATTTTAATGAATCTTTACATTGGAAACCTGAATTATAGAATTCGGGAAGGTGAGCTTCAATCAGCTTTGGAGCAGTTTGGCGAAGTTATTTCGCTTAGGGTAGTAAAAGACCGTGATACAGGTCGTTCAAAGGGCTTCGGCTTTGTTGAATTTGCAGATGCAGATGCAGCAAGACAGGCGATTGAAAATCTCAACGGGAAAGAATTTGACGGCAGGCCGTTAGTTCTCAAAGAAGCAAGTCCTCGCTCATAGCAGTATTTTTTTCTTTATTATGTGTAAAACTTTCGCTAATTTTGGCGGAAGTTTTTTGTGATAATAACAATTTTTAAGACATTTTTAGTCGAAATGAAAAACAATTGGATTTATATTTTACTTTGTCTTCTCGGATTTGTATTTTTAGGATTAATGATTTTGACCGCAGTTAATTGGTTTTTGGTCAGTTCAACCAGCCTGGACACAAATTTTGTGCAGAAAGGAAGTCAGTTGCTTCAAGGAATTTGTGTGTTTTTACTTCCTGCTGTTTTAACTGCAAAATTTGTGTCCGATACCCCACTTAAATATCTTCGGTTACAGAAAAGTAATGCTAAATGTGTGATACTCACGATAGTTTTTGCGTTGTTCGCTATCCCTGCAATTGATTTGTTTACGCAGTTGAACGCCAAAATGCACTTACCACAATTTATGCATGTCATAGACGAGTGGATGCGGCAAATGGAAGAACAACTCGAAGAAGTAACCGAACAAATGCTCTCTGTTAGCACTGTTGGCGGTCTGTTGGTAAATATTTTCATTGTCGGAATGGTGGCGGCAATATGCGAGGAAATTTTGTTTAGAGGGCTTATACTTAGAATGTTAGAAAGTAAATTTGGAATGCATTTGGCGGTGTGGCTTTCGGCAATAATTTTTTCCGCAATTCACGTTCAATTTTTCGGTTTTTTGCCTCGTATGCTTTTAGGAGCGGGCTTTGGATATATGGCAGTTTGGAGTGGCTCGCTTTGGTTGCCTGTCATTGCTCACTTTATTAACAACACAACTGGGATAATTGGGTTCTACCTTATACACAACAAACTCATTATTACCGATTTGGACTATAACAATATGCCAATAAACCCAATTTTCAGCGTTGCCTGTATTGTTATATCAATTGCTTCGTTGATTTTAATGAAAAAAGTGAATAACGTGTCCTAACATTCAAATCATTTGGACTTTTTGTAAAAAATAAAAGCGGCTAACATCTAATCTTAGCCGCTTTTATTTTACACGTTCTCCTTTCAGGGCACCAACAGTTTATATCCCTTGCCGTGAATATTGATAATTTCCACACGCGAGTCTTCTTTGAGGATTTTCCTGAGTTTTGTAATATAGACGTCCATGCTTCTGGCATTGAAGTAGTTGTCTTCAACCCAAATGCTTTTCAGTGCATAATTCCTTTCCAGTATGCTGTTTGCGTTTTGTGCAAGCATAGTGAGCAGTTCTGATTCTTTGGTAGTGAGCTTTATCTTTTCTTTACCTGCTCTAAGCGTCTGCTTTTGAGTGTCAAAAGTGAATTTCCCGATAGAATACTCGGTAACACCCATTCGGAGACTGTTAAGATTTACTCGTCTCAAAATTGCCTCAATTCTAAAAAGCAACTCTTCCATAGAGAACGGCTTTGTAATATAGTCATCCGCACCAATTTTGAAACCTGCCAAAATATCCTCTCTTAGCGACCTTACAGTTAAAAAAATTATAGGAATATCAGGCTCCTCTTTCTTTATTTCTTGCGCCAGAGTAAAACCGTCCTTTTTAGGCATCATAACATCCAAAATACAGATGTCGTATTTTGAATTGATAAAAGATTGATAACCCTCTTCGCCGTCCTGCATCAAATCAACATCGTAGCCTTTGGCTATAAGATACTCTTTTAACAACATACCCAAATTGTCATCATCCTCACATAATAAGATTCTCGTTTTCATACAAATTACTTTTTTATTTTTACTGATTTAGAATATTTTTTAATTATTAATTACTTCTTTTTATTCAAAATTTTCGATTACTGCGGGCAACTTGATAACAAACTTGGTGCCAACACCAAATTCGCTCTCAACTTCGATTGAACCTTTATGTTCTTCAACAATTTTCTTTACATAAGCCAAACCGAGTCCATAGCCCTTTACATCGTGCTTGTTGCCTGTTGATACGCGATAAAATTTCTCAAAAATATGCTTAATGTCATTCTTTTTAATCCCAATACCGTTGTCTTCTATTGATACAAAAACGTTATCCTTTGAGTTCCACGTAGAAACATTGATTATCAATGGGGAATCTTTGCGGTATTTTGCCGAATTTTCGAGCAGATTGTAAATAACGTTGGTAAAATGCGTATCGTCCAACAGTGCTATCGGATTTTCGGCATTCAGAGCAGAGATTATTTTGCCATCTTTTGAACTAAATTTGATTGAGAAGTTTTTTACAATCCTATCTATCAGCTCATTAATATCATCTTCTTTGAGCTTTAAAACTGATTTTTGCGTTTCAAATACTGACGTCTGCAATACTTTTTCTACCAAGACGGTAAGTCTTTTTGTTTCGTCAGAAATGACCCTTGAAATATGTTCCAATATCGCCGGCAACTTCAATACAGCCCCATCTTTGAGCATTTGAGATGCCAAATAAATTGAGGCTATCGGAGTTTTCAATTCGTGTGTCATATTGTTAAGGAACTCCGTTTTTGTTTCCTGTCCCCTTTTTTGCACCAAAAGGTAGTATAGAATGGAAACGACAGTTAAAAACAGTAAAAGTGTGATTATCATTGATGGAACAGCCATCTTGGTTGCCTTTTGACGAAAAGAATTTTCATTTGAGAAACAGATGTTTATAAAATAGGGGTCTTTCTTTTTTTCATAAGGGAAAAGTTCCTGTTGAAAACGCAATCGACTGTTTTTCAGTTTGATATTGTAGTTAGAAAAAAATTCTCTGTTATCCTTGTCCAAAATTGAAAAGTAGAACGGTTGCTCAATGCCCACATCTTGCAGCCTCGTGGTTGTTTTTTCGAGCACATTGCTAAAATCAATTTTTTTGCTGATAAACAGGTTTGCATCATTAATCATCAGCCGAGCCATAACTTTATTGACTATCTCCCTGTTCCTCAGATATTTCTTTTGGTAATTTTCGGTTATAACTCTATTTACGCCTTGTATGGACGAGTTTATCTCCTTTGATTTCAGATTCAATTCGTTTTCGGATGTGCCATTTGTAATTACGTCTAAATCAAGTATATTACTTGTTATCTCTTCCAAATAATTTTTTATTTCTTCATCTTCAATTTCATTTTCTATTTCGTGTAAAACGCTCTCTACCGTCAGTCTGAAATGCTGTTCATACAACAACGCTGTCCGACCAATAAGCCCCAATTGAAGGACTACCAGTCCAACAACTATGAACGCTAAAACAGCTATCGGTATCCAAATTTTAGTCTTTTTCATTTTCAAAATAATTTCGACTGCAAAGGTAATTGTTTTTTTTAACACTTACACGTGCTTTTAACATTATTTTTATTTATTTATATTAAATTTAATGTAAAAATAGAGATAATGCTGTTTTAAACTGTAAATTTAACTAAACAGGGGTGAAAGGTCGGAAAACGAAAGCAGGAAGAAAACTTTCGTTTTCCTCCTGCTCAATTAAGGAAAATTCTAAATCAGAACTTTAATTGTCTAACAGGTTTTTGTGCCGACTTTGGTGCAACTTGTTTTGCAGGTTTTTGTGCAGGTGCTCCTGCACTCGTTACTGCCAATGAGCCTGAGTAGCTAACATTGATTGTGCTGCCAAAATAACTCATCCCTGTCAAGGTAAAGCCAGTTGTTGTAACCGTTACAGAACCGGACACAAGGAAGTATGGACCATTACCATTGACTACATACGTACCTCCACCCATTTCACCTATCTCGGGGGTAGTGGCCGCTACTGTATTACGCGCAAGAGTGCTATTAATTGGATAAGTGCCTGTAGGAACCGTAGTTAAACCTGTCCCTGTACAAATGAAATCCACGAGAGCACCGTTACTGCTGGGATCCGTAACTATAAGTGCAAGATTGTCGCCGCCTGATGAATAGTAGTCGCCCCAATTAGTACCATCATACAGTGTTGTGCAACTCAGACTAACAGAGCTAACCGTTCGTGGCTCTTCAGCATAAACTGCAGGAATGTCCTCAACCTTAATGTCGCCTTCGTAATAGAATTGTGTTGTACCACCCTCTACGCCTGCAGTAACAAAATCACCCTGTAGCAGATAACCTTTGCTTGTTTTTGTAACAGTAAGAGTACCACTCTGATGAGTAAAGTAACTTACTGCCTCGTTCTTTATTACTGCCATCCCTGTGTAGTTTTCGCCTCCTAATACAGTTAATGCATCGAGGGATTGTGTTGCGTCATACTTATATATCCCTTCCGCAGGAACATACATGTTGTCACTTCCCGTCGCTGTAGCAGAAATCAGAGTAACATAGTAATAATTACCATCTTCCCCTGTTAAATAACCATCCTCAACAACAGCAGGCTCTGTTGAGAACTCATACGTAAACTGGTGGTTGTTGTTTGTTAATGCATAATAAAAAGCATCAATTAACAATGTTTTTGCACCTTTCGGTGTTGTTGTACCTTGCTCCGGCTCTTTAGTTTTGCAAGACGTGAAAAGTAACACCGTTGTTGCCATTAAAAGCAATCCTGTTCTAAAAAAATTCTTTTTCTTCATAACAATAATAATTTGGTTATTAATTAATAATATAAAATCTCATTTTGCAAAGGTACACTTTTTTTTTGATATTGTTGATCATTTATTATCTTTGTGTCAAAAAAAAAATCATGAATTGTCCAAAGTGTGCCAGTGTCAATCACTGCAAAGCGGCGTAATAAAAGGTCTCCAAAGATTAAGTGTAAGGATTGCAAATTTCATTACACGGTAAAGCCTAATCCTCAATTACTAAAATGTGTATCCAATCCCGACTCCAACAACTGTCTTAAACTGAACGTGCTGGCGTATAACTCCATTGCCGTTGTCAAACTTGACAGCATCATAATATTTGAGAGTAGTTCCCAAAGAAACGTTCAGCACCTTGAGAAATTGGTATGAAACAGCCAAATCCCAATCCACATCGACGTTGCCAAAATGTGTGTAAGGACTGAACAAAGTCATTACGGAAACCACCTTGAATGTTTTGTAAGTGTAATTGGCCGATGCCCTGAGCGATGCTCCGAACTCGGCTTTATATCCTTTTATCATATCTACCCCGTAAATTTTTCTAAGGCTTGCAGTCGTGTCTGTAGAAGTGGTAACACGTCCCGCCACAGGCGACAAATATACCGAAAAAATATTGTTTGGTTTCCAATCTATACCCGCAGAAATATCTGTATATGAGGGAGATAGCCAATTTGAAATATATACTTCATTAATTTCGTTATTCACGGCAGGATAGTCGTAACCTTTGGAATATTGCGACCGGAAGCCGCCAAGAATTGTCATATAAAATTTTTTTCCCAAATCATAGCCAGCCTTTGTGTTGATAATAATTTTGTCGTTTGACTTTCTAAGCGGAAACTTTGTTTTGTCCAAATATGTATAGCCAAAGTCGGTATCCAAAGTACTTTCCCATACAAATCTGTTTTTTTTGTAGATTAGTCTGGCGTTGCCAAACAGGATTGCCGAAGCGGAGTTGCTTCCTCCTGCAGCCCAATTCCACAATACTGTGGCTGAGGTGTTTAACCCTATGCTTCCGCTTATTTTCCAATGTTTCAGAGAGTCAGTATTGACTGCTTTCAAGGCTTCTGAAGCCTTCGTCGTTTTTGAAATTACGTCTGCTACCTCTGTTCTGGTATCTTGCGCGAATATTGAAAAAGAAAAGCAGAACAACGCTATCACAAATAGACTTTTTAATATTAATTTACTCATTATCTATTTCTTTAATTTTTTATAAAAACTGTTGAGGAAATCAAATGCTCCACTCAAAACCTTCTTTGGTGTCTTTTATGATGAAACCACAGGCGGAGAGTTCGTCTCGGATTTTGTCGGACAACTCCCAATTTTTGTTTCGTTTTGCATCCAAACGCATATTAAGGAGTAAGTCAATGGCTTTTTTGTATGCGTCAAGAGTTTTTGAGTTCTCCTGTTCGGTTTTCAGTCCCAGAACGTCAAACAGGTATAACTGAAACACCGATTTTAATTCATCCAAATCCTTTTCAGAAATTTTTCCGTTTCCATCATAAACAGTATTAATCGCCTTTGCTGCATCAAAGAGATGCGAAATTACTACGGGCGTGTTCAGGTCGTCATTCATTGCCTGTTCGCACCTGTGCCGCAAGTCTGAAATCTTCACTGATGTCTGGTCTGAAGCAGAGATTTTTTGCAGCCTTTCATACGCCTCAACCAATCTTTCAAGCCCCTTTTGAGAGGCAACAAGGGCTTCATTGGAAAAATCAACCGTGCTTCTATAATGTGCCTGCAAAATAAAAAACCTTATCGTCATCGGCGAATATCTCTGACATATCAACGAGTGTTTTCCAGTAAAAAATTCGTCCAGAGTGATGAAATTGCCGAGTGATTTGCCCATTTTTTGTCCGTTGATGGTAATCATATTGTTATGCATCCAATAGCGGACGGATTCGTGTCCCAAAGCCGCTGACGATTGGGCAATTTCGCACTCGTGATGAGGGAAAACCAAATCCATTCCACCGCCATGAATATCAAAGGTTTCGCCCAAATACTTCGTTCCCATTGCCGAGCACTCCAGGTGCCAACCCGGAAAACCATCACTCCAGGGCGAATTCCAATGCATAATATGTTCAGGGGCAGCCTTTTTCCAGAGAGCAAAATCCACGCTTTTGCGCTTTTCGCTCTGTCCGTCAAGGTTACGCGTATTTTCAAGGATTTCCTCAATATTTCGTCCCGAAAGTTTGCCGTAATTGAATTTTGTATTGTATTTTTCCACATCAAAATATACAGAGCCGTTGCTTTCGTATGCAAAGCCCGCATCAACAATTTTTTTAACAAAATCAATCTGTTCCGGGATATGCCCGGAAGCGTGCGGTTCAATAGAGGGAGGCAGCACATTAAGCAATTCCATTGACTTCTGATAACGGATAGTGTAATATTGCGCTATCTCCATTGGTTCAACTTGTTCCAAACGGGCTTTTTTGGCAATTTTGTCTTCGCCATCGTCGGCATCGTGCTCAAGGTGTCCAACATCAGTGATATTGCGGACATAGCGGACTTTGTAACCAAGATTTTTCAGCCAGCGAAAAAGAATGTCAAAAGTGATAGCAGGGCGTGCGTGCCCCAAATGAGCATCGCCATAAACGGTTGGTCCGCAAACATAGAGACCTGCATTAGGCTCGTTAAGAGGAATAAACTGCTCTTTTTTTCTGGAAAGCGTGTTATAAACGTAAAGTGAATGTTCCATTTATCGAATTTATGATTTTAGTTTGTCGGCAATTGGGACAAGGTGCAAAGATAATATATTTTTTTGATAAAAATGGTCTGCCCGTTTAAATGGTTAATTTTTTTTGAGGCACTGTTAATAATGAACAATGAATAATTAATAATGAATAACAGGGGAAATATTAGGGGATTGGAATTTCCAAATTTAAAGTGATTGACTAATCGATTAATCGTATGCCGGTTATTCAATTAATCAGTTAACCGTAGGTGAAACCTACGGCTAAAGACAACCAACATCTCAACCT
>JAITNR010000001.1 GCA_031290375.1 Prevotellaceae bacterium
CGATAGTCCGGAAAGCTTTCAAAATAGCTATGAAGCGACGTTTTTTGTATTGTCATTTTTTATTACAAAGGTACAAAAAAAATATCATAAAAACCAAATTAAGTTATTAACAATCAATACGTTAAATTGTTTATAACTGCTGATTTTTTTGTTTTTATATGCGTTGACCCTGGATGCCGTTCGACCCGACCCGAAATTTACAGACAGTAATGCCTGATTGAGAAATCGTGTCTAACACAGTTTCTTCCGGCATTGTTTCAGTTCCATATCTTTGTGGCGAATTGCCTATGGCAATATCCCGTTTTCGCAAAATGAACAATAGGCACTGTCGGCAATGAAAGCGCGTGTGAGACAAGAAAGCTCGCAGAGGAAAGTATTTTATTATTTTTATTCGTGCCGTCCCCGTAAAGAGAACGGCTAAACCTGTTTGTGCATAGTCTGTCCGATGTATGTGCACTTAAGCCTGTTATTCAGAATATTAGCACTCTGCTCTATACGGGTATGGTGGGTGATTTATAGAGGAAAGATACTGTTTTTTATGTAAATATGCCAAAACTTTTAGAAAAATATATGTTCGGTCTATTCTTATCAATATCGCTCAATTATATTTACGTTAGTATCTAAATTGTTCTTAACGTTGTTTTTTTAGTTCCAAAAGTTCCATAAATGTGAAGTGTAACAATTTTCGACATACCCTCACACAAAGACGACATCTACGGCTCAATGGTATCCAGCGTTTACTACAACCAAAACGACATAGAACGCATAGCCCGCTACTGCGAAAAAGACACACTCACCGTCGCCAGCCTCTATTTGCGGCTGAAGGGATTTTTATTGAGATTAACGTTTTGTCGGTTTGCTTTGCAGAGCCAACGCCGCTGTTATCGTCCCACGAAAATTCAATGCTTCCACCTGTGGAGGTTGCCGAAGCGTTAGCGGCAGGTGTAAGTGAGCCACGCGAAACCAACACTTTGCTTGGGTCAATTTCATAATCGGGATAAGTTCCAATTATGGCGTTTGCCAAAGTGTAGGAAGTTGCCGCGTTGAACGGCGACTGTTTGTGAGCGGGAATTTTGGCTATATTGTATTTTGTTCGGTTGCTTGTCGCGGTTGGGAAAATACAAATGTGCCAAGATTAGTATATGCCTGCGGTTGGTTGTTTAGTCGATTGTTGCTGTGTCCCGTCATGTTTGCACTGTCCTTTTGGTTGCGTATAACGTTCCAGCGGCTTGGCGAAGGTAGCGGATTCACAAAAGTTCGGACGAGAGCCAAACTCCCAAATTCCCACTACCATTGATACGAGCCGACACCGCCGCTTGCGCCAAACAGCTTGTTAGGTGCAGGTGTTTGTTTTTAAAGTTGCATTATTTTGTTTATGATAAAAAATTCAAAGAAAAAACAACAGCAAAATCTGAAAAATGATTTTGCTGTTTTGGTTTAGACAAATCGACAATTAAAAGTGTAACCTTGATTTCTGTTGTCCACAAAGTTACTATCTATCTTTTACAATTATTGTAAAAGTTCCATTCATACCTAATTTTTCTTTTAGATACTCATACATTTGCGTAAAACCATTTACTTCAAGAATTACACAACCTTTTGACCATAAATCATCATATTGTCCATAATGAATAAATATCCCCCTTGAACGAGATAAAGTATTGCTGTAAATTAAAATACCAGGACGATTCTTAGTGGCCATCCTGCTTACCTCACCTGTATAATATCCCTCAGTAAGAGGGGAGGTGGGGTTAAAGTAAATTTCCTGAGAAAGATTAGTAGGAGAAAACTCTATAATACCAGAACCTGCATTACCATAAATTTGCTTTGTGATTGTTACTGTATACTGAGCATTCACACTAATTCCAAAGCCAATTAAGGCTACTAATATAAACATGAATTTCTTCATAAAAATTGGTGTCGGTTATATACCATCGACCCATCGGTTTTTAATTTTTTTAGTTCCTGTTCTTATAGCTTCGCAGGTCTTGCTTTTAGTGTTTAGAAATCCACAGTTGCGTTTCCTTCGTATTCTCCGGTGCTGACATTAATTACTTGAACTCTTATTGATTGTTCGCTTACTCTGACATTCAAAAAATATCCTACTGCTGAAAAATTTTCAGTTTTTACTGTTGTCCTTTCGTTGAATCCGCCACCTTGTTGCTGTTCTTGTTCTGCTTTCAGTTTTTCAAGATATTCCTTTGCTACTACTCTGTATTCTTTATCCAATAAAACGTCCAAAAGTTGGTCTTTTATAGTTTCTCTGTTTAATCCTCCTGATACAGATATTTGATCAATAGCAAGCCGTGAACCTCCATTAACTTTACTCAAGGCTTTATCTACCGCTTTAACAAGCGTTTCATTCGATTTGGTTTCTGGTGAAAATAATTCTACTACTTTTGCAGAACAATTTGCAGGATTATAACCTTCTCTAATAAAATTTCTAAGATCTATGACTTTATTTGGATATTCTTGTTTTGCTTTCTGCAAAAGTTTCATATAACCTTCATTATCATCTCTACTAGAACTACTATTTGAAGAACCAACATTAAATATTCCTATAACATTTCCAATCACTTTTTCATTCGCTTGTGGGTTTTTTTTGTAATCTGGCGGATCTTGAGCAAATGCAAAAGAAAAAAACATAATTCCAATTATAGTCAAAACGCAATGTCTAAAATTTCCCCGACTCCTCTGGTTTTTCGGACTAACCCGTTTTTCAAATGGTCTCTGCTCCATTGTGCTGCAACTGTTTGCACCCACTACTAAATTTGTAATTTTTTGATACATAAAACTTTAAATTAATTCGTTATTAAAAATGATTATTCTTTATTTTTCAATTTTTTACAAATAAAATAGCGTGGAACACTGTCTGTAACCCAGGTTTCCACGCCTATATCGTCCGACAAGATATTCCACGCCGCATTACACGGCGTTTACTATCTTATTCTTGACGATATTTACCCAAAAGGGCAAATCATTTGTGGAAAACGGGTTACAAGAATAGCAGCAAATCGCTATTTTATATGTCTTATTGTTAGTGCTTTACGCACAGTTTTTTGTTTCGTTTATATCATATTTTTGTTTTTTATTTCACCTGCAAAATTACAGATTTATTTTTATTAAGCACAAAATTACAATATTTAT
>JAITNR010000084.1 GCA_031290375.1 Prevotellaceae bacterium
CATATTTATCTTTAGCGTAGATGAACTGCAAAAAGGCATTGATGTGCTTTTGGAAGCAGGAGAAAACGTCTTGGAAGCGGAGTATTTTTATAGGTAAGAAAGTTTGTTTTGACAGAATATCTTAGATTTTATCTATGATTGCTTAGAAAAAGGGGTTGGTTAAAATGGATAATGGTTATGGAATATAAAGAAAAATTTATCATAAATAGACAACAAGCCGAAGTTCTACTCCAAAACACTTTCGGACTGCCAAAGTTTTATGATGAACAATGGCAGAGTATTGAGAAAATTCTCAAAGGAGAGAGGGTTTTATTGATAGAAAAAACAGGTTTCGGCAAATCGCTCTGCTTTCAGTTTCCTGCGACTGTTTTTGAAGGTGTTAGCGTCATATTTTCACCGCTTATTGCATTGATGCGCGACCAAGTAAAAAAGCTAAATTCTCTTGGTGTATCCGCCAAATGTATCAACAGCGAACAAACACGTGAAGACAATTCGCAAATCATAAAAGACGCCAAAGAGGGAAAAATCAAAATACTCTATATCGCTCCTGAAAGGCAGGAAAACAGCGAATGGATAGAGGCTACACGTCAGATGAAACTCTCTATGGTTGTGGTAGATGAAGCGCATTGTATCTCTGTATGGGGACACGATTTTCGCCCTGCTTTCAAACGAATCATCAGCCTTGTAAAACTTCTGCCCAAAGGTCTTCCTGTGCTTGCGACAACAGCGACCGCAACAAAGCGCGTAGAGCAGGATATCGCAAACCAGATAGGTGATGGTATCACGGTCGTTCGCGGTAATCTAATGCGGGATAACTTTAAACTTTTTGTTCTCAAGGTCAATTCAGAAGATGAAAAACTTATTTGGTTGGGCAGAAATATTGAGAAAATGCCCGGCTCTGGTGTTCTTTATTTGGGCACAAGAGTAGATACAGAGATTTATTCCAAATGGTTTGAATACCTAAACATATCTTCTGCCGCTTACAATGCAGGACTTGATACTGATTCTAGAATTGCCGTAGAAAACGGTCTGATGAACAATCAATGGAAATGTATCATTTCAACAAATGCTTTGGGAATGGGTATAGACAAACCCGATATTCGCTTCATCATTCATACGCAAATTCCGCAATCACCTATCCATTATTATCAGGAAATAGGCAGGGCGGGCAGAGATGGCAAGAGCGCATATATCATCTTGTTTTACAATCCAAATGAAGACAAAAAGCTACCCGAAGCATTTATAGAAGGCGGCAGACCATCAATCAAAAAATATGAAAAAGTTATTGAGATTATAAAATCAGATTTGCTCGGAATCAATCAACTGACTACAGCGGCAAATTTAAAGCAAAACCAAATACGGGTTATCTTGACCGACCTTATTGAGCAGGGAATTGTCAGAGAAGTGGTGTATAATAATAAAAAGAAATACGAGTTTATTCCAAGCTCAAAGCTATTAGAAATAAAAGCGTTTGATGAGCTTAGAAAAGCCAAATTGGAAGACCTTGAAAAAATGATAGGATACATTGAAACAACTGACTCACGAATGAAATATCTCTGCGATTATTTGGGAGATAATTCAAATCATACTTTCAATAATTGTGACAATACGGGCGAAAAGAAAATCAAAGTAGTTGTTACACCCGAATGGGAGCAAAAATTAAATCAATTTAGAGAAGATACATTTCCAAAACTGGAAGTTGCCGCCAAAGCTTCAAAACTTGCTGATGGTATTGCCGCTTCATATTATGGTGTTTCAAATGTCGGAACAGCCATTTATCGCTCAAAATATAAAAATGGCGGCGATTTTCCGGACTTTTTATTGATAATGACTTTGAGAGCTTTTAGGAAGAGTTTTAAAGATGAACATTTCGACTTGCTTTTATATGTTCCTTCCACCGTGTCAGGCAATTTGGTAAAAAATTTCGCCGAAAAAATATCAAAAACACTGAAAATTCCAATTTCATACAATTTGAAAAAAACTAGAGAAACGCACGAACAAAAGATATTTCAAAGCACTGTAAGCAAAAAAGAGAATGTTAAAAACGCTTTTGATTATCAGCTATCTGATGAGATTGAAGGAAAAAATATTTTATTGATTGATGATATTTTTGATAGTGGAGCGACAATAAAAGAGATAGGAAAATTACTAACAAATTTGGGAGCAGAAAAAATTACTCCGCTTGCGATAGCAAGAACGGTGGGAGGTGATTTAGCATGAACAGAGAATCAGCATACTGGATAGCGTTGGCGCACGAATTGCCCGCTTGGAGTTTTTCCAACAAAGATGGCTGGAGAAACGAAGATAAGATAAATCTAATCATTCGGTTTTATCACGATAAAAAAATGTCAATTGAGGATTTTTTCGCCCTTTGTGAAGAAGATTGGAAAAGCGATTTTCATATGAGCGATAGGCAGATTGCAGATTTGAGAAAAGTAAAAACCTCGCTTGCAAATTATGCTTTTTTGGCGGAAAATTTGCAAAACGGCGGTATAGAGGTTATTCCTGTGCTCTCCCCGGAATACCCAAAAACTTTAAAAGAAAATCTGAAAAAATCTGCACCTGTCGTTCTGTATACCAAAGGAAACAAGCAAATATTGGCTGAAAAATCTATCGCTATTGTTGGCTCTCGTAATGCTTCGGAAATTGCACTAAATTTTACTGACAATATCGCAAAACAAGCGACCAAAGAGTGGAAAGTCGTAGTGAGTGGTTTTGCAAAAGGCGTTGATAAGCAGGCGTTAGATTCTTCTATTGCTTGTAATGGACAGAGTATTGTTGTATTGCCGCAAGGCATTATGACATTTGAGTTAGGATTTAAAACTTATTATAAGCAAATTATTGACGGCAATGTTTTGGTTTTGAGCACTTTTCACCCAAATGCACTCTGGAGCAAAGAGTTGGCAATGGCTAGAAACCCGATAATTTACGCCCTTGCTAAAGAAATTTTTGTAGCTGAGGCTAAACCTTCAAAAAACAGGCAAGAAAAAGAAACCAAAGGAGGGACTTGGGCGGGCGCTATAGATGGGCTAAAAAAAGGAAGAACGATTTATGTCAGGCAACCGGATTTGTCGGAAAAAAATGACAATCTGGATTTGATTCAAAAAGGCGCTGTTGCTGTGGATTTTCACGGTGAGATAAGCAAAAATACAGATTATTTTATATCAAAAGGAAATAAACAATCCTCTCTTTTTGACTAAAAGACTATTACACAAAATAGCGAGTTACAAGGCACGCCGTAAGCCGGGTTCTGTCGTGGACGATTATTCATCTATCCCACGCATTGCGGCGTGGTTTTAGCGAAGGGTACAATCATAAGACTTACCACCCCTTCTTGCTGCAGGTTGGGTTTACAAAGCCGTCTAAATTGCTAAAGACGCTGGTGGGCTCTTGCCCCGCCGTTT
>JAITNR010000100.1 GCA_031290375.1 Prevotellaceae bacterium
TTTTTTTGACTTTTTCAAAAGTAAGCTCCCTTTAAAATAGGACTAACTGTTCAATGTTATTTTTTGTTTTTATCCAATCTTTTTCCGGATTTTCTAGAAATCTTAACAAATGTATGTAATTAAACAGGTGTATTTTGCAAAAACTTACCAAATTTGAGAACGACCAATGCCGTTTCAACTGTTTTTGGACAACGGTCATCAACAAATTTGCTATTAAGGCTCAATAAATCTGTATTTTTATGGCGTTTTCATTATCACCAAGAAAATATTTCAGTGGAAAATTTTGCTTTAATTGCTTGAAAAGTAACTCTATTTGCCAACGAATTTTGTAAAATGACGCTATCATATCGGCTCTAAAATCAAATAAATTCGTCAAAAATTCAAATTCCCGTCTCAATTTTTGGTCATAAAAACGTACTTTACGAAGTCTTAATTTACTATTATCTTGTTTTACTGTCAATTCTATGACAACATCTTCTTGTACGCCGCTATGAATGTATTCTTCTAACTTATTTTCTTTCACAATATTATAAACGGCATTGTCTTTTATTCGCGTAACAAAACCCGTATCATGTTCGGTGAACTTCTTAAATGAATGATAATCATTGTATCCCTTGTCGAATACATAGATTTTATCAGACGACAATTTCAACTTTTTGAGCAAAATATGGTCGTTTGTCGCCGCGCTTGTAAACCAAACAACTTTTGGAACAGACTCATCAACATTGATTACAGTGTGCATTTTTATACCGCCTTTGCGTTTGCCATTGACAGGATTGCGACCGGTATTTTTCAAAATTTCTTGAAAAAGAGAGATTGTTGTGCTGTCAAAAATCTCTACTTGCCTGTTAATAACATCCTTAAATCGGCTGTCCGAAATAACATCTTTATATTTTCGTAACAAATTGTAATATATCTGTTCAAATACCTGGCTGTTTCTGCGTTTGTTCGCGTCCGAAAGAGTGCTTTTGTACGGCAAACTTTCAAGTCGAAAATGTTTGGTCTTACCTGATAATCCAAGCATTGCTCCACTTATTTCGCGCAGTGAAACGCATTTTGCCATCACGCCAAAAAGCATGCTTATCAGGTGGTCTCGCGTCTTGAAATGCTTTACATAATAATCTGATTTATATTTATTAACACATTTATTGATGAGTTTGTCATCAATAAATGATATCAGCTGTCCGAAAACGGAATTCCCAAAAAAATGATTACTTTTGTCCATTGTAACGTGTTTTTACAAGTACAAAGTTACAACTTTACGGGCTATTTTTTTTAGCCCGTATTTTTTTATCGGACAATAGTGATTTATAATACAAAAGTATGAAAAATCGGTAATTGATGCAAAAGAGGATGACTTTTGCCACCCCCAATTTTTATTCGTCTGTGTGTAATATAAAAAATTTCATCTATATTTGCGTTATGAATGCAAAAGAGATCATCGAACTTATACCGAAAGAATTGCTATCCCGCCTGTCTGCCGAAACAAAAATCGACCATCAGGTAAAAAAACTATCCGGGGCAACGATATTTAAGCTCATTCTATTCTCCATGTTAGGTTCAAGCAAAGTGAGCCTGCGGGTGATGGAAGGATTTTTAGCATCAGCAACCTTTCGGCAAATGACGCCGGATGCGCCTCGAAATAGTCGCTACAACTCTATCCGCGACAGAATTTGTAGTATCAATGCGGACTTTTTCGAGCAGATTTTTCAGGCAATTTTCACGCTCTATAGCCGAGAATTGAAGGAAGAAACAGCCTTATCCAAAGTAGACAGTACCTACGTGGCTATATCGTCAAAATTGCTCTCTGCAGGGATGCGCAATGGCAGCAGCGAAGACAAACGGCACGTAAAATACAGCGTTCAACTCAAGGGCAGTTTGCCTGCCTCTGTGAGAGTATTCACCGAACAGCAGTACATAAGCACTTTCGAAAACCATAGTGCACGGCAAATGGTTAGAGGGTAGCGTGGTGGTCTTTGACCGTGGATTGCAACGCCGCAAAAGCCTAGACCTGTTTACCTATACCAATAAGTTGTTTGTGGGTCGTCTCCGCCCCAAGAGCAAGCTGCGGGTTACAGACTGCCGAGAAGTGCCGGTCGCTCCTGAAGGCAGTACTATCACCATTAGCAGCGACACGGAAGGTTATCTTTACGATTCTTCGAGTAGTGAAACGGCATTTACTTACCGTATCATAAACGGCGTTATCAACGAAAGCGGAGAAACCATATGTCTGGTATCTAACCTCATGGATGCGGATGCCTACTTGCTGGCGCAATGGTACAAGCAACGGTGGGACATAGAGGTGTTTTTTAAGTTCATCAAGCAGCACCTCAATGCGAGCCATTTGGCGTCGCGCACAGAAAACGGCATAAAAGTGATGCTGTACATGACCATGATTTTGGCAATACTTATCATTGTGTATAAAAAGAAGAATAAAATGGCTGGTTTTAAGATAGCCAAGTTAAAGTTTGAAATAGAATTGGACAATGAAATTATCAAAACCATCGTGATACTATGCGGCGGAAATCCTGATAGAGCACCACATTTGTTCGCATCAGGATAAGGTTTCGAACACTTATGGGTAACACCTTGCTCTATTATCACAGAGGTAATAGATGCAGTAAACGAATGCCATGGATAACTAGCGGTAGTATTAGTATACTCGCTCGTAGGAGTAGAAGTATAGTTGGTCATAGCCCCCGTGCCGCTGATAGTAAATGTACCGCCCGTTTCGGCATCAAAGGTTAGTGTGGCTGTCAGGTTGCTGCCACACGACCACGATTGCGATGCAGCACAGGGAATATCGCTGCTGCCTGATATGCTGGTAAAGCCCTGCCAATAACTTTGGTAAGGTATTATAGCACATTCAGGCACGGTAACAGGAATTGTGCGGCTCACATTTTCTAATGCCGCAAATTCTATTATCGGCGGCGCTGTTCCCAAACATTGAATTGCAGCTAAGTTGGTACAATCGTAAAAAGCGTAT
>JAITNR010000124.1 GCA_031290375.1 Prevotellaceae bacterium
TTATGGCATCAACGCAAGAAAAATATATCAATCCTTTTACGGATTTTGGCTTTAAAAAGTTGTTTGGCAGTGAAGTGAATAAAGATTTACTTCTCAGTTTCTTGAACACTTTGATAAAAGATCAGGGTGAAATCGTTGATATTCAGTATCAATCTACGGAACATTTGGGACGCAGCGAAAGTGACCGTAAGGCTGTTTTTGATATTTATTGCAAAAATGAGCGCGGCGAACGGTTCATTGTTGAGATGCAAAAAGCCAAGCAAAACTATTTCAAAGACCGCAGTGTTTATTACTCAACCTTCCCTATTCAGGAACAAGTCAAAAGGGGCGATTGGGATTACAAACTGGCAGCTGTCTATATGGTAGGTATTTTGGATTTTTGCTTCAACGAAAGTGAAGATGACAACGTTTATTATCGACACGACATTAAGTTGATGGATATTGAAAACAAGGAAGTTTTTTATGACAAATTGACTTTCATTTACTTAGAAATGCCCAAATTCAACAAAACGGAGTCTGAATTAACGACACAATTTGACAAATGGCTTTACGTTTTGAAGAATTTACCAAATCTTACTTCTCGTCCTGCAAGATTGCAGGAACGTGTTTTTGAGCACGTTTTTACCACAGCCGAGATAGCCAAATTCACACCTGATGAACAGATGGCATACGACCATAGCATCAAAGTTTATCGGGACTTAAAAAGTGTTATTGACACCGCCGTCCAAGAAGCCCAAATAAAAGCTGAAGAAAAAGGGATGGCAAAAGGAATGGCAAAAGGAATAGCAAAAGGAATAGCAAAAGGAATAGCAAAAGGAATAGCGGAAGGAATGGCAAAAGGAATGGCAAAAGGAATGGCAAAAGGAATGGCAAAAGGAATGGCAGAGGGAAAAATAGAGGTAGTTCTAAACGCTCTCAAAATAAATATACCCATAGAGCAAATTCAAACTCTGACCGGTTTAACTCAAGATGAAATTACCAAAATTTTATCAGAGAATAATAAGACATGATCAATTGTTTGAATATCTAATCTCTTTCAAACGAATTACTTCGTTCTGCCATTAGCAAGCTCAATAAATTCGGGTTTTTGGGTAGCGGCGGTCGTATTGTTACGAGCATTTTTTATGACGAAGACAGGAAAGTAAAGGAAGATAGATATGGATTGTTAGACGGAAAAACAATATATAGTCTACTTTCTTAAATCTATAAATCAAATCCAATAAAAAAACCGCTCCTTTTCAAAGAGCGGTTTTTTAGAATGACACAACAAGTTATTGTACAACAACATTTTTGACTTCCCAAGTTGCCGATTCGCTATTCGAGCAAAGATATTTGAAAGCGATACGGCAGTTTGCTGCCCTGTTTGCTTCGGGAATGGATACTGTACCGGAAGTTACAAAACCCCAAGCGACTGTGCCGTGAGTAATGCCTGTGAGTTCTGTCCACGTGGCTGTACTTGGAGTACCGCTTGTATAATCATTTGATACCCAAACGGAGTACCAACCCTGTGTTACGCCAACAGTAATGCTGCCAGCAGGTCCCCTTGCATGTTCAAACTGCAAGGTGCCTGCCTTGCCCGTCAAATCCATTGCGGGAGAAATAAACCAATCTTCGTTTTCGTGAGATGCATTATTTGTAAATCCGCTAATCATAGCACCATAAGTTGTTGATAATGTCCAAACTTCATCCCCTGTTACGCTGATAGCTGTAAATCTGCCAAAACTTGTCTGATTTGTCAAAGATTCGTTCAAAACAGCGTCTCCACTAGCCCCTCCAGGCTTTGTTCCGCCAGTTGTTCCATCTTCGAGTTCGTAATAAGACGTGTTCTTCAAACCGGGCTGTCCAAAATAGGCAGTTAATTCTCCGTAAAGCACTACTTTTTTACTCAAAATTACTGCGTTGTCTTTCAAATTCAATCCTGTACGAAGTGCTCCTGCGGGTAATTGAACAATCAAGCAGTTTGTTCCACTGGTTTCGGTAGCAACATCTGCAATCAGTATGTTTGTTGTCATAGTGCAAGTATCAGCAGAGAAATAATATTCTGTGTTGCTACCGGACCATGCGTAACCTACAATGTATCCTGTTACCCATTTTGAACCGCTTTGATTTGTCTTGGCAGAAGCAACAGAATAGGGACTTGACTCTGTACCGTCTCCACCCGGATTAGCACCATTTTCGTTAACTGTAAGCGTAAATGCCTGAGTGGTGGTAATACCGTTGTTGGTTGCCTTGAATGTAAGTGCAAATGTACCGAGTAGGGTAGGGGTGCCGCTAAGTTTAGCGGTTTCGTCGCCATTGTCGGTGAAAGTTATACCTTCGGGAAGTGTGCCTTCCTGCGTAATAGTGGTGTTTCCTTTGGAATTTGTAACGCGAACTTTAACTAAAAAGTCCAAATTGCCATTAACCTTAACAGAACACGATGCTTCCGACTTGAACTTAACCACGGTCGGATCTTGCTGTTTGGTACAGGCAGCAAGTATTGCCATAATGGCAACAATAGAAAACAATTTTACTCTTTTCATACAATTTTAATTTAATTTATTTAACAATTTATAATATTTTTATAAGAATCAATACGTGGACACGGGTTTCCATGGAGAGCCATCATCTTGGGAATACAACTGCAAGTCGTCCAAAGAGCGAATGGTCAGTTGCACATTGCCGGGGTATGGGTTGTTTTTATCCTTATACCAGCCGACTATTGCTATAATATTGCCCTTGTATTCGGCAGACGGAAGTTTTTCACCTGCAAACTTTGAATATTCGCTTGTGGCAACAGAAACATAACCACCTGAGCCGTCCTCGATATCACGAGATTGCGGATAACCAATACCGTTGGTGCTGGGTGCAAAAATCTTTTCTACTTCGGTAATGCCATTGCCTTGTGATTTTTGATTGAACCATACATTCTTGATGCAAATTAAACGGGCGTGTATACTTCTTCTGTCTGTGGCTGCAACTGCCTGATTCAGTTGGGCAATGGTTATTGTATCGATTTTGAGTTTGTCCAATTCAGGCATTCCATTTGTTTCGGCACGTACGGTGAAGAGTGGGAGCGGTATTCTGCCCGGCTCATAACCCTTTTTGGTTGCATCTTTGTTGTTGTTGTAGTATTTTACGCCTAATTGAAACATATCGGCGTATTTACCCAAAGCCAAACCGTTACATTTTATGGTAACAACTGTTCCAAGCGGATACCACGAGGAAATTCCAGAGGCATCAATCGAAATTTTAAGCGACCAGTCAGATGTCGAATCCTGAATGGTGATGTATTTGTACATATTTCCGTTGAGGTCATCTGAAGTTATTCGCCCGGTAATAATGATATCCTCGTCTCCAGGCGGAATTGTATCTACGCTGAACAATCCCATAGTGCCACTGTTTGAACGGGGAGGAAATTTAGCAGTGTCACCAAGCTCAGTACCGAAAGTCGATATAAGCTTCTCTATCGTATACGCTATGCGAGTCCGCCTGTTGTCAGGCTTCACTTCTGCATATTTTTCGCAGGAATACATTGCAATAGATGCAAGCGCACACATAAATAATATTTTTTTACTACTTTTCATATCTTTTTAAATTTATTAAATTATTCACTATTAGTTATATAATCTTAATTCTAAAACTTGTACCCTATACTCAAGTAAAAATTAATTCCGTTTGCGTAGTAATATTTGCTTGGATATTTGTTGTAGTTTGTCGAAAGGTCCGTAACATTTCCCGATGTTACCATAGGCACGCGTCCTTGTTGGTAACCGCCTGTTATTATCCTGCTATTCAGCAAATTATTAACGGAAAGATTGATGCTCAAAGAGTTTCTGTTTTTAAGATAAATAAGTTTTCCAACCGAAAAATCAAGCATAAACTTACTTTTCAAATCTGTGTTTATTTTTTCCTGTGTGCCCAGAACTTGTCGGGCGGCGGATGGTTTGTAGCGTACAATTTCGCCGTCATTGTTCATCACTGCAATGTCTGCCCCATATTTTCCCCACTGATTTGGGTCGCCCTCTGTGCCGTTGCCGTACAGGTCTTCGGTATAGTGTGAAGGGGAGAAATTGAAATAATTTTTATCAAAATAATTCACTGTAATATCTGCAAACCACATTTTGGGGTGGAAAAATTTGATACCCAAAGAGCCTGCTATCTGCGGTCCAGCTGCTACTTTCAGCCCTTTAATCATAGCTTTGGTTTCCTTATCAATAGTTCCGCCCAGGTAGTTTTGTCCCGTAATGTCAGAACCATTTTCGGCTGACAACACGATATGGGCATTGTCTGTGTAAGAATAGTCGGAGAGAGTACAGGCGGCAACTAAAGTGAAATATTTGTTCAATTTTACAGAAACTCCTTCCTCAACTCCGTAGAAACGCTTGTCTACACCTGACATTGACATATTGATAAATGTTCTATTTTCGTCATCATAGTAACCTGACGTTTCTATTGCATCAGACATACTTGTATAAAAACCGGAGATTCTACCTAAAACTCGCGGGAACGAGAAGTTATATGCTAAATCGGCAGAAATTACCTTTTCCGAACAGAGATTCTTTATCTGTGTGTCCTTTATTTTCGCTGAAACATAAGCATTGTATGCCAAAGGTGCCTGTGTCTGTGCCAAAATATTTGCCTGCACGATGTTTCGTCCATTGATCTTCCAGGTAACGCCTGCTTTAAACGCAGGATCAAGGAAATATCTTGTGTAGCCCTTTCCTTTGGAAATAACTGGTGTGCCTAACATTTCAGACAACAATTCGGCGCGTCCGTTCAACATTCTGCCAAAACGATAGAAGTCGGTGTATGTTAATTGCAGAGCGTAATAGAGTTCTACATTGCGAAAATTCCAATCGTTTTGAAGATATGCCGATAGGTGCTTGATGTTGATGTCGTAGTCGTAACCGAATTTGTCTCCCGTATGAACAATAGAGTCACCACCGATATTATTTAAACGAACGTATGCAGCGTTTGGCGGCAGCGTGCCACTAGTAAGGTCTCTCTCTGCAAAAACATCAATATCTTTCCATTTCTCTGCGCCAAGCAAATCCTCAATAGTAGCATAGTGAATACCTTTGCTCAATTTTGTCTCAACGCCGGCTGTAAATTTCAGCTTTTCGGTAAATTGATTCTTATAATTTGCATTAAGAGCCATTTCCGCCAGGTCATTGTGACTGCGAGCAAGTATGTATTTTGCCGTACTGTCATTGAGCACGTTGTTTCTGTAATTTGCCTGATACATTTGGTCAAAATTTACTTGTGTAACCTGATTGTTACGATCACTCCATATCTTTTCCAATTCTGTGCGTCCTTCAACATTCACATGGGTTTCTTCGAGTTGCTGGTTGCCATCATCGTCCAGATAGTAATGTGTATCATTAAAATTGCTTGGCATAAAGCGGTAATAGTCAGGACGTGGGTCAACGGAATTGTTAAACTCAAATTTATTATTGCTGTATTTGCTGTAATGGGATGCCAAACCTGCTTTAAAGTTCTGATTTTCAGATATTTTCCATTCATAACTCAACAATTCGGTTGGGTCGAAACTGTGAATCATTCTCGAATTTCGCTGTTTACCGTTTTGATAACCAAGATAGGCATTGTAGTTGATTGAGCCTACCAAATCGGTAACTTCCTTAGTAACCGCAGCTTGCGAACTCCTTTCTGTCGGAGCACCGAAAGTTGAGAAGCTGATAGAGTGCCTGTCGTTAATTCTTTTTTCTACCGAAAAAAAATAACCTGCTGATTTATAGACTAATCCTTCTTTGAAAAAATTACTTTGTTCTATCCTCAAATTTGACCATCGAGCTACCATCGAACCCATAAAAGCCCAGCCGTTGGGCATCAAGCCCGTGGCATAGGTGTATTGCAAGCGTGCAACATAAGAACGGTTGGTCAGAGCCATTGACAAATTTTGTCCCTTGGCAAAAGCTGAGGCACGCACGTCAATATTGGTCGTAGTACCGATATTGCCAAAAGAGTACGAGGTGGATTCCATTCCTCGCGTAACTTCCTTGTTTCGAGTGGCATAGTTCAAGCCGCCCAAAGAGGAGAAATTAAAATTACCTCGCTCCAAACCGTTGAAGTAGATGCCGTTCATATAAGTTTTCTGAAACTCGGCGGCATAGCCCCGTATCCGAAAACGCAGCGGCGAAAACGAATAGTTTGCTAAACGGCTGTATATGTCGCCGTTGGAGGATAACAACCACGAAATAGTTTGTGTCGAACTCACATTGTCATCGTCAAAATCAATATCGAAATCGAAATTAGACATCACAAATTCCTCTTTCAACTGGTTGTAGATTGAGTCCATCGCAACATTTGAAGTATCGCGCTCGGCAATGTTTTCCGTTCGGTTTTGAACTGTAGTTTCAGACAATTTGTTTTTTGCGGAAACGGTTTGCCCAAATCCAACAAAAATGATGAAGAAAAATGTCGGAAACAAAACAGTTTTTTTTACCATACATAATGCTTTTATCATACAAAACACATTTTTAAATTTATAATTATACTTTATTATATCCAATTCCTCTGAGGAATACGGATTTTGTTTTCTTAAAATTTTGCCAACTGCATTTTTGTGCAAGTTGGGGTTAAGTAAGGCTGTATCATTGTCCCCCTTGTCAAAATATAATGCAATTTTCGTGCCACAAAAAGTGTGGTAAGCATAATACTTTAACAGGCGTTTATATTTCTGCCAAAAAATATTGTACAAAGTTACAAAAAATATTTTATATCAAGGTGATATTATAAAAAAAACATGCTTTGGATACGGACTTGGAACAAAATGATGTTAAAAAAGCAAGTAGGGGCTAAAATTGAAAAAAACATCTAAAATCAAAACATGACGATAGAAAGATTCATTGGAAGGTTGTATTCTGAAATTGCATAACAGAATTCCAATAGTAAGACCTTTGAAGATGTCATTGATAACTAATACATTAACAACAAACTGACACTTTATTTAATTAAACTGAGGATTTTTTTTGTTTTTTGAAAAAAAAGTATTACCTTTGCACCGCGAAATTGAAGCGATTTTGGCCCATTCGTCTATCGGTTAGGACGCAAGATTTTCATTCTTGAAAGAGGGGTTCGATTCCCCTATGGGCTACAAAAATTAAACGATAAAAGTTATTTATAATAATGGCAAATCACAAATCATCAAAGAAGAGAATTCGTCAAATTCAGAAACGCAAATTGCATAATAAATACTATGCAAAGACGGCTCGTAACGCTGTCCGTACATTACGTTCTACAACAGAATTGTCTGCGGCACAGGAATTTTTACCAAAGGTTGTTGCTATGCTGGACAAATTGGCAAAAAGGGACATCATTCACAAAAACAAGGCGAGCAACCTGAAATCAAAACTTGCCCGTTACGTGAATAAATTGGCTTAACTCAATTTTTTACGGAGTAGTTTCAAGCGTCAGGACTGCCGACAGTTTGGCAGTCCTTTTTGTGTTTTGCCATTTTCCCTGACCAAGAAATTCCTGCATGGAGTTTTCACAATTATTCTATCGGTTTGAAAACATATTTTTTATTGAATATGAAACGCCTGCGCGTATTTTGGTGTTTGTGTTTTCTATTGATATGAATTCTCTAACGGGCAGGAAACGCCACTTAGCGCAAGCCAAACCATCTATCCCACAGATACAGATACTTTTCTTTGTTTTTTTTGCTAAAATTATCCAATTTAAAGGTGGCATAAAGGCTTTGTTGTTGAAAGAGCTGTTTTTCAACGAAATGAAATGAATAGACAAACTTTATATTTACGATGTTCGATTTAAAAAAGTGTAATATCAAATCAAGTTTGTTATATTCGGTAGAACGGTAGAGTGGCTCTCCCCAATAGAGATCATTGCCGTGCTGTGCGTAAAAAGTTTGCTGTCCCTTGCCTCTGTAATACGAATTGTTTAGTTCCAAACCGCGATATTCGACTTTCGTTTCCCAAAGCAAGCCTTGAGGTGTGTGCCAACCGCCTGCTCCGCGTTCTCTGTCCAAGCCTGCTGACCAGCCAAGATTGGTTTCGAGTTGGTTTAAGCCTGTTATTTTGGCTAAATCAATACCTAACTGAGTTAAAATCAGTCCATTGTCAATTACTGGATCGTGGTTTGGCGACATTCGGCTTGCATAGTGAAACATATAGCCAAAATGCTGAACATAAAGCATTTTGTAGTTATATCGTCCAGACCAGCCCATAAAAAAGGCTTCGTGTCGAGTAGGGGACTGCCTGCCCGTCCAGTCAAGCCATACGTTGAGGTAATTTTTCCGATGTGCAAACTCCCAAAAAACACCATTAACTGTTGGGCGATAGTTATTTATCGAGTCCTGAAAAAACATTTTGGGATACTTGTCCAAACGCTCTTTTCGCGGAAACGCACCTGCACTAAAACGGAAATATTTACCTGAATATTCGTAATAGGCGATTATACTGGTAAAATCGACAATTTTATTACTGCCCCATTCGTGCATTATATCCAAGCCCGCAAGGATTTTGTGTTTTTTGCCGAAACCCACTCCAATTTGCGGTGCAATATGCGTACCAGCCATCGTTTGTGAAGATTTTAGCAATGAACCTGAAAACTCGTTGTTATCGAAAAAGTTATTCAATTCCGCTTTGTACAATAATTTTTGTGGGAAAATGGAATTAGATACAGTTAAGAAAATTATTATATAAAACAGCGATTTTTTATTTATTTTTTTATTAGTTTGCAAAATTAACACAATTTTTATAATTTACATGTTTATAATTCCGTTTTATTCAATTTAATGAGTTATTTAAAAGGCATTTTCAACCCTCAATTCTCAGTTTGCAATTGCAACGGGCAAAATTACTACAATTTTTTATAACTTTGCACTTTCTTCTTTGTAATTGCCATACCTGAAATTATAATTCGTAACTAAATATAAATCAATGAGAAAAAAAACTTTGCCACAACGAAAATTCTATACAAAAGATTTTTTTGTGAAAGAGAAAAAAATTTTACTCGATTTTTTGCTCGAAGTTTATAAGGAAAAAAGTCGCAGTGAGGTTAAATCGTATCTTGCACACAGGCAGATTTCGGTTAATGGTAAATGCGTAAATGCCTTTGATTTTCATCTGCAAAAGGGTGATAATGTGAGATTTTCCTCTACAGGAGAAGAAAAACCCAACCCCAATCACAAATGCAGGATAGTGTTTGAAGACGATGACATAATTGTAATTGAAAAAAAGAATGGCGTTTTGTCAATGAGCAACGGCACAGATGGCATTACTACAGCATACTCGCTTATGATGGAGCACGTCAGGAGGCGAAACAGGGATAATCGTGTATTTATCGTGCATCGCCTTGACAGAGATACTTCGGGACTGATGTTGCTTGCCAAAAATCAGCAGTCGCAGGAAATTTTACAGAGTAACTGGAACGAAAATATCATTTCTCGTAAGTATATAGCTGTTGTAGAGGGCGGTTTCACGGAAAAGGGAGGTCAGATTGTAAGTTGGCTTACGGAAAGCCCCAAAACACTCAAAATGCACTCTTCGCCTGTTGATAACGGCGGTAAGAAGGCTATTACCAACTACATGGTTTTGAAAAGCGGTGAAAAATACTCACTCTTGGAACTGGAACTTGAAACGGGCAGAAAAAATCAGATACGTGTGCAGTTAGCTTCTGTAAATCATGCAGTTGCAGGAGATAAAAAATACGGGGCAACCGCCAACCCTCTGAAACGTATCTGCCTGCACGCCAAAACGTTGGAGTTTTTTCATCCGAGAAACAAAAAAAAAATGAGTTTTGACAGTGGAATTCCCAGAGAATTTTTGTAAGTTCATAATGCCTGTAATTGAAACCAAAGACGGTTCAAACACGCTATACGTGCAGGAAATAGACGAGTGCTATCATTCGACTTTCGGGGCAATACAGGAGTCGGAGCACATCTTTATCGGGTCAGGGTTGAATTTTTGCACAAAAAATAACATTTCAGTACTGGAAATAGGTTTTGGTACAGGGCTAAATGCTTTTTTAACGATGATTGAAACCGAAAAGTCGAATAAAATTATTGATTATCAAACTATTGAACTTTATCCGATTACAACAAGTCAGGCAAAGGAACTGAATTACTGCGATTTTCTTGGCAACAAAGCCCTTTTTGCTGAGTTACATTCTTGCGAATGGAATAAAAGACTGAAAATCAATGATTGCTTTTATTTCACAAAGATAAAATCTGATTTTTCTGTTATTGAAAAAATTCCTAACTTTGATGTCTGTTTTTTCGATGCCTTTTCGCCCGAAAAACAGTATGAAATGTGGACGGAAAATCGTTTTGAACTGCTTTTTGAGCATGCCGACAACGGTGCGGTGCTCACAACCTACTGTGCCAAAGGGCAGGTCAGGAGAAATATGCAGCAGGCGGGCTTTATTGTTGAGCGCTTGTCTGGTCCCGTTGGAGGCAAAAGGGAAATTTTAAGGGCAACGAAAACACTTAACAGGCACAAGAACCAGGACAATATGAGTTGTGTCTAATATAATTGGTGCTTGATTATAATAATCTTAAAAAAAATATAAATGAAAAAAACGGTATTAAGCGGCATTCGTCCGACAGGAAACTTGCATTTGGGCAACTATTATGGTGCTTTGGTGAATTTTGTAAAGATGCAGAACGAGCATAATTGTTTTTTCTTTATTGCCGATTGGCACTCGCTTACAACGCATCCAGACCCTAAAATGCTGCATACCAATGTGAAAAACGTTCTTTCGGAATATCTTGCTTGCGGGTTAGACCCGGAAAAATCAACTATTTACGTTCAGTCTGATGTGCCTGAGATCGCTGAATTATACCTGCTTCTCAACATGCAGGCGTATCTTGGCGAGTTGGAGAAAACGGTGTCGTTTAAGGACAAGGCACGCAAAAATCCGAACAACGTTAATGCAGGCTTACTCACTTATCCCGTGCTTATGGCAACTGATATTTTGATACATAATGCTGATTATGTGCCTGTTGGCAAAGATCAGGAACAACATTTGGAGATGACTCGAAATTATGCACAGCGCTTTAACAGTAAGTACGCTGTTGATTTTTTTACTTTGCCAACGCCCTTTATTTTGGGGCAAAATCTGATTAAAATACCCGGACTTGACGGTTCGGGCAAAATGGGCAAATCTGAAGGAAATGCCATCTATCTTGTTGATGAGCCTAAAGTTATCGAAAAAAAGGTGAAATCTGCATTAACTGACAACGGACCCGAAGGACAAAATCTGCCGAAGCCTGATTACATTGAAAATCTTTTTACCATTCTAAAAGTTGTTTCTGAACAGCAAACAGTTGATTATTACGAAGATTTGTGGGGTAGGGGAGAGCAACGCTGGTATGGCAGTCTTAAAAAGCAGTTGGCGGAAGATATTATAAAGGTTACCTCACCGATACGTGAAAAAATTAACGACATCAAAGGCAATAACGAATTTTTGCAGAAAGTTACGGCACAAGGGGCAGAAAAAGCACGCGAAAGTGCCGCTAAAACCCTTAAAGAAGTCCGACAAATAATGGGCTTTAAAAAGTTTTGAGAAAAAGAAAATTTGTAATTTTTAATTGTAATCCCAAACTGCAATTCGTAATACTGCCGTAACGTAATCTAAAAAAAATGGTTTCTTTTCCAAACGCAAAAATAAATATTGGTCTTAACATAATACAAAGACGTTCAGATGGTTATCATAATATTGAAACTGTATTTTATCCTGTTGAAGCACTTTATGATGTGCTTGAAATGGTTGAGGCAAAAAGCACTAACTTGACCACTTATGGATTGGAAATGGGAGGAAATACCGAGAATAATCTGATAATCAAAGCATTACGTTTATTGCAAAAAACGCATAAATTGCCTGAACTTGATATTTATCTCAAAAAAAATATTCCAATGGGTGCAGGACTTGGCGGTGGTTCAGCTGACGGCTCTTTTGCACTTAAAATGATTAATGAATTGTTTTGTTTGCACTTAACTTACAAAGAATTGGAGCAATATGCTTCTCAACTTGGGGCAGACTGTGCTTTTTTTATCAATAACAAGCCCGTTTTTGCTGAAGGAAAGGGCGATGTTTTTTCAAATATAACTCTCTCATTACAAGGCAAATACATATACATAGTAAAGCCTGACGTTAGCGTTTCTACCGCTGATGCCTACAAGGATACAATCCTCAAAAAATGGGATTTGCCCCTGCAAGAAGCGATAAAAAAGCCATTGGAAGAGTGGAAATACTTTATATTCAACGACTTTGAGGATACGGTTTTTAATCAATATCCTCAAATATCTCAAGTCAAGCAAAAAATGTACGACTTTGGGGCGGTCTATGCTTCTATGTCCGGTTCAGGCTCGGCTGTGTATGGGATTTTCAATCAATTACAGGCAATGCCCGACGAAGTACTCGGATTTGTACAATTCCATTAACTTGCTGATTTCCTTTTCTCGCCGATAATTTTTGTACTCACAAGCCTATTTATTTCGTGCCATAAGGGATTGGGTTGGCAAAATATAATATGATTATCCGTATAACGTCCTAATAGCCTTCGTCATTGCGGGCGACCTGCAATTCCCTGTTTTTAGGGATTTATTTAGAGGGGGATTGCGGGTCAAGCCCGCAATGACTACACTTTTGTTGCTTTAGGTCGTAATGCCGGACAGTCATAAATAAAAACAGCGATAAGTTGATTTTATCGCTGTGTGATTGATATTTTTGCATGACAAATACTGATGGGATGTAACTTTTTCATTACTAAGAGCGTCTGTGAGTTCAATCAGAAAATGCAAACAAGTTGCATTTTCTAATTGAATCTTCAGATATTGAAACTACTTATAAGGTAAAATGGTTTTAAATTTGTCCCAATTGTTTCCTTTTTGATATTTGGTTGCACAAAAGCCCTGTACGTACAAAACACACCTTTCATAGTATTCGTCTTCATGCTTGCCTCCTCCAAATAGTTCATCAATTTTAGGCGGATTAATACTTAATACTGTAAGCGAATGTACATTTTTATCATTTTCAAAACATTTTTTGCCGATGCTTACTACATTTTCCCCTGCAATAAAAACAGAATACAAGGTCTCGCAGTCCTCAAAAGCACTCTCTCCAATATTGGTTACACTTGCGGGAATAATAATTTCACGCAAAAGTTTACAATTATTGAAGGCATCGTTTGGGATATATGTCAAATTTTCAGAAAATCTGATTTCGGTTACGCTTGTAACATCTTGAAAAGCTGAAGTCCCAATTTTAACTACATTATCAGGAATATACAAAGATGTTATGGCACTGCAAGCTTTAAAAGCATCTTCACCGATTGTTGTAACATTACTCGGAATCACAATTCCTGACAACGATTTGCATTTATAAAACATTTTGTTGCTTATTGACGTTAGCGATTCAGGAATATTAATCAACGATAAACTTGAGCATCCGCTAAAAGCCGCATCACCAATTTGGCTTATACCGTCAGGCAGAATGAGCATTTCTAAACTATTGCAACTTTTAAAAGCAGATTTTCCAATTTTCGTAACGCTGCTTGGTATGTTAATATATTTCAGCGATTTACAACCATCAAATGTTTCATCTCCAATGTTGCTGACGGTTGAGTACAGATAAACAGTTTCCAAATTTGACATTTTGTTAAAACCTGCGATAGACATGATGCCTTCTTCAACAATTAATGCTTTAATTTTGGAAGACAGTATTTTTTTCCATGCTTCGTTATTTGTGCTCGTAATGGCACCGTTTCCTGATATTGCCAAAACCCCTTTGCTGAAAGTCGCTGCCAGATTTCCACCAAGATTAATTACCGTATCGGTGATTTCTCCCTTTTTCTTTTTATCATTACTAACCACAGTTGAATTTAGATATTCGATATTTTTAATGATTTGAGCAATGATTGCGGCATTTTTCTCTTCCAAATTAACAGACAAACTCGGAGCATTTGTTTTATTTCCATAAGCAGGAGTTTCTTTTTTGGCAACTGGCTTTTCCTGTTGCTTTGGCTCTGATGTTGATTGTTTAGGTACGGATATTGAGGAAGTGCTTGACTGAACAAATTCCGTGTTTTGTTTCACATAAACAGCACGTTCTCCCAGTAATTCCAGCGCGAGAGGTTCTACTGCATCCAACAAATCGTTTGAACTGACAATTTTAGTTTTTTGCTGGTCAACGGTTGCCGTCTGTACGTCAATAATTTTAATACTCAACATATTTCTACCTCCCACTAAAGATACTGCCGAAAGCACTACTTTGTTAGCACCTGCCAATCTACCGAGTTCGGTTGCCTGACTGTTGTCTGCCACGTCGCTGTTTTGGAACGCTTGTTCTCTCATAATTTTATCTATCATGGAACGCTCTACCACAGTAAATTTCCCTGTATTTACGAATGCCGAACTGATAAGTTCCTGAACGGCTAACTTAGTACCTTCGTCTATTGTTGTGCCGGACGATGTTGGGTCGAAAACCGCTACACGCAGTTTTTCATTTTGTGCATTGGCACAGAATGTAAGGATTAAAAATCCGATTGCTATTAAAAATGTCTGTTTCATTTTTTGTTTAAATTAAAAGTTTATTTTATGTAAATTGATATTTTATTTATTATTTTATTTACAGCATTTTCCATCGCTTTTCGTGCTGCTTTATCCTGTGAAGTCGAACCGCCTTTTTCTGCAATTTCATCGCTGAATACTACTTTTTGTTTATGGGCGTCATACAATTCATACGAAACATCGACAAAGCAGAAAACAATATTTCCATTACTACTTGATTCTCTTGTAGATACATTAATTTTGAATTTCAAATCTGCCTTTGTTTCATCATCAATAAAACTGCACCCGTTTACAGCCAATTCCGATTTTAATTTGTTGGCTACAATATTTACTTTTGCCCCGAATAAATCTTCATTGCTTTTTATAAACACCAATACGGCTTGTGCCAAACGTGCCGACATTTGCGTTATTTCATTGTGAAATTGCTCGGTTTTTGCTGTTTGCAATTCATTAGATGTAATTTTAGGCTCAACCATAACCATCGAATCTTGAATGGTTCTCACAGTTACAAGTGCGTTTTTTGCCATTTCGCACTGTTGCCGTGCTTTGGGCTTTTCTCCGCTATTTTCCAGCTCTGTTGCTGTTTTTAAGAAGCCGTCAATTTGGGTAATGTTCGTAGTTAAACGGTTTTGAAACTTTTCGAGGATTTCGTATTTCACATCTAACCGTGCCTGAATTTGGGCAAGGTCATCGAGCATTTGTTTTACTTTGGCTTGCTGCAAATCTTCGGCGGCAATTTTCGTGTCAATAGCGATGAGCAATTCTTGCGAAGCATGAATTTTCACAAGCAATGGCTGAATTGCAGGCAGTTGCTGACGCGCTTTGGCTTTCTCTTTGTTTACCTCCAAATTTTTTGCAGTTTGCAATATGCCTTCCAACTGCATTACATCCGACGAAAGTTTTGCCTTGTAAAAACCGAGCAATTCGTGTTTATTGGCGTAAACAAAGGCGTAAACCATCTTGCTTTTTTTGTCGTAATAGCTTTCCACTTTCATCCCGACAATTTCGGCGGCAGACGATTTTTCTGTCGCGTTATACAACGATTCGTCCTCAATGTAGTTACCATTAACACTATTACTGTACATTTCGGAACGTGTATTGCTGCTCATACTCACTTTGATATTTTCTATCAACTGCGATTGTGCGGTAGTTTTTATACGTTCTAAGGCTCTGTCAACAGTCTCATTTCCATTAATGTTTCCTTCGGCAAAGCCGGTGAGAAAGGTCTCG
>JAITNR010000259.1 GCA_031290375.1 Prevotellaceae bacterium
AGAAATATCAAGAGGCTCTCCTCCCGCGCCGTACATGTGCTCCTTTTCGATGGACTTTTTCAGTTCCCAGCCTGTAATACCTTTGATAATTCTGCCAAAAATAACAACCTGACACTTACTCCAGCCGCATTCCGAACTTCTAATATTAAGATTTGCCATTTTTTAAATTAAAAATTAAAAATTATTCAATATTTGCTGTTAATCCGATAACAACGTTAATCCAAGTCAGGTAGCCAAGCGGCAGTATTGACACTTTTACCTGCATTGTAGAAGTATTGACGATGTCCTGTTGGGTATCAACAGACACTTTTACATCTGAAATTTGCTCGCTCATTTGTGCGCGGACGGCACTGTCAATCACACTTTCGTAGTACGACGCCTGTACCTTCGGAATATTACCGTTGCTTTCCAGTACAATACTGTTTTCAATGTAAGGCAAATATGCCAAGGCAGCAATGCGCTGTGATTTGTCAATTACCCGCCCGTGAACTAATATTTTGTAGTCATCAACCGAACACATATTGTCCCTGCCGAAATAATACCCTGCCGTACCCGGTCGATGGTGGAAGGTCAAAAATCCTGCATCGTGCAAGGTTTCCATATCTTGCCTGTCTTCTATCGGGCTTGTACCAATGTAGATTTGCAAAGCCGACAGTGCGCCGTTTTGTCCGTTGCCAAGTTTGACGTGTGCGGGGTATTTAACTGCCCGCGCCAAAGCCAGACTAACCGCCGCTGAACCGTCATTTGTCGTGCCGCCAAGCACCACAGCGGCGTATCCGTTAGTCTGTTGCTTGGGGCTGTAAGTATTGGCTGTTGCCTCGTTTGCCACACGCCCTTCGACAAAAATGCGAATGGGCGTGTTTTTGCCCTGCGCTTCCTGTGCCAGTGTTTTGGCTGCCGTAACCGCAGCCGAAACATCGGAATCCAGAAACGCCAGCCCCGCACTGTAATTGCTTGAAGGCTTGCGGGCGATTGCCACAAGGTTAATATCGCCGTTACTTTCGTCCAATGCCTTTTTAATGCCATTGGTGTTGGTAACGCTAAGCACGTCAGCCATCGTTTCCGTTTCGGCAGTGCCATAAACATAAAGCAGTTGTTTGCCCGCAAGCTCCGTATAATACTCTTTTAAGAGATTATAAATAAAAGGCTCGGCTGCCTCTGTGTAACCTTTGCCTTCGGCATCTTGCAGATTATACACCTGCTTTACAGCGTGAATGTTTGCCGTCTGCTGCGCCGTTGCCGCAAGGCACGGTACGCTGTCAAGTACCGCAATTTCCTGTTGCAGACCGCCGTTGGATATACTGATATTTACTCCCGGAAATGCCATTTTTAATTAAGAATTAAGAATTAAAATTTAAGAGACGGATTGTAGAGACGCACAGCCGTGCGTCTCTACACGTTTCGCCTGATTTACAACTTATGTTTATACTCTTCCAATGCGGCTAAAAAAGTCGCCTGTTTGTTGTCGGCAGGTTTAATGCCAAGTTCCTTAACGTACGCTTTCAGTTGATCGTAGGACAGTGTGCCTAAATCAATTTCTGCAATAGGAGGGAACGCAGTAATAACGCGCGCCTCGAGTTCGTCCCGTAAATACTTTTTAGTTTCGGTTTTGCCGTAACTGTCGGCATAACCGCGCTCATGAAACAGTACACCGCCGTTTTCATATACTTCGCTGCTGTTCGGGTATCGCACAAAATAATCTTTTACCTTTTCGGCAATATCTTTTGGCGCAGCCGCCAAAGTAGCAACGCCAATGGCAGACATTGATACGGCAGGCGCAACATTACCAACTATATGCGACACATCGGGTGGCGAAAAGCCCGCAAAAAAATTTGCACTGACGGTTCCAAGCGAACCCAAAAGAATTGCTGCCGAAAGGCAAAACATAAACATTTTAAAAAATTTTTTTGATTTCATTTTAAATAATAATTAAACAATTTTTAAACAATAATTAAACAATAACTTAATTTTAGCCAACCCTGACAGGTTTTTGAAACCTGTCAGGGTTTAGCGATTTTATGCAGCAGTTGCCTGAACAATGGCAATAATGCCTTTCCAGTCGCCACGGCGACAACGTCCGCCCGATTTTACCAACGCCGAAAAAATATCGCCATAATAAGTGGGGTCATCGATTGCCGCAAACGGCTTAATATCGCCCAATGCTTTTGCCACGCTTTGTTTTTGCCAGCAGAAACAAGCCAGATTGTCGGTTGCGGCAAGTGCCGCGCCCGGAACTTTCAAAACCCCTGCCGAACTGAATGCCAAAACGCTCGAACGTTCCAAAATTTTGAACCCTGCAAATTCGCCGACAACGCCATTTTTCAAATCGGCAGCCGCCTGAAATGCAGCCATCTGGTTGGCACTCAAACTGTCAATGAACTGCTGGTACATATATGACTCAAGCATTGCGTAACGCTCTTTTTTGGGAACGCCCGCCTTGTTCATTTTCGCCTGTGCCGATTGCAGCTCGGCATAAGTGAGTTTCAAACGTGTGCCTGTTTGTCCATCGTCGGGATTAACAGCTGCTGCCGTACCTGCCGTAGCAATTTTTGCCGCTGCAGGAATTTCGTCAGCCGCAAAGCCGCCGCTGCCGTTGGGTTTCAAACCTTTTGCCCAAACATACAGCATATTGTCGCCGATTGCTTCTACAAGAGTGTTTGTGTGGTCGTTCAATACGCTGTCAGTTTTGTCGTAACTGATTTCGTTCTCTTCCTGCCACGTTACATGCGTGGGGTCGGTTGAGAATACGTCCAGTGGATAGGTTACAAAAGAGTCGCCTCTTTGAACTGCCGTTGCAGGAAAGGTGTTGCGGTTTTTAACCACAGAAGGCGAAGTGCCCGCTTGAGGAATATGCACCACAGAACCGCCAAGAACAAATGAACTTTCATCTGTCGCTGCCTCTAAATGAGGGTTTTCTTTGCGAAGTTTCTCTACAATGTAGTTCGCAAAAATTTCTACTGGAATTGCGCTGATTGCGCCGGGATTAGTTGCCATTTTTCTTTATAATTTTTTTTTTGGTTAATAATTACAGTTTGCAATTGTCAAAAAACGATTCACTTCCTGAAACAACATCTGAAAGGTCGCTGTTATTTAAATAATCTTCGTCCATAACTTACTTTTTTTTGAGTTCAGAATAATATTCGGGGAACGATTTCTTTACCTCTGCGAGTTCCCCGCTCAAATAGAGGTCACGGAAGGTCTTGCCTGCATATTTCTCAGGCACTTTTTTGTCGCTCAAACTGCCTGTTACAAGCGTTTGTGCGGGCATTGCATCTACTAACGCTTTCAGCCCTTCCGGGTTTTGTGCGTAGTCTGCCAAAAGTTTTTCCGCCATTTCGTTGGTGAGTTTTTTGTCGTTCTTACCTTTTTCGATAATGGCAGTAACTTTTTCTCTCGTTGCCGCTGCTTTCAGGTCTGCGAGATCCCTTGTGGCAACAGCCAATTTTTCCGTTTTGTCGGCAAGGTCGGAAAACATCTGAATTGCCATTGCGGCAGTCGTGCCTTCGGGCAATTTCAGGTCAGAAAGTTTAATTACTTCTTTTTCATCCATTTTTTTAAAATTTTTATGGGATTTCCCCGATTTGTTATCTGATAAATCTATTAAAATATTGTCGCTTTCGTCATACAGTTGGGCAATGGCGTTGTAATTGCCCGGAATATCAACAATAGAACACTCGCGCGGAAACCATTCAAGTACGGTTATGCCTGTCTGTCCTTCGAGTTTGAAGTCGCTGGCTTCGGTAGTTTTCAAAGCCACAATTTTACCGACAGAGGCGGCACCGTAAAAACCGTCTTCAATCTGCTGGGCAAGTGTTGGGAAAAGCGTTTCATTCACAACAGGCTTGGCAAACACTTTGCCCGTTTCTGTGCGAAAATCTTCCCATTTCACAGCAATGCCCTTTTCGCGCTCGTGCATCAAAAAGCCGATAGCGGGGTTAAACCTGTCAAGTTTCAGACCCGAAGTCAGCAGACGATAGCCATATACATTTACGCTGTCGTCTGATATGCAAAATTCTTTGTTTATCTTTTTGTATGCCATTTCTATTTTAATTTTTGTGCAAAATTATACACAAAAAAAGGCACGTACAAAAATCACCGACAATATGTCATATATTTATTAAAAAAGGCGCGTTTCGCAACGCACCTTTTTACCTTCTTATGAAAAAAAAACATTTTTTTTAGATGTTGTCAGAACATTTTTAACTGCCTTTGATCTTCTTCATTTTCCTTTTTTTCGTCAGTTTCCATACCCAAATAACGCCAAAACGTCCGGTCGCACATCGGATAATCGCGGTTGACGATGTTGCGATATACCCAAAGTTTGCAACGGTCTTGACGCCCCTCCTCATAATGAGCAGCGACAATATCCTTAACTATTTTTGCTCGCTTTTGTGTGTTGTTCATTTTTTTTAAACTAAAAACTAAAAGTGAAAAATCGGATGCTCGACTATTGACTGACGACCGTTCTCGTTGTTTTTCTAAAATCCTCAAATTTCAAAAACTCCTTTGTTGAAAACGGCACTATTTCTATTGTTTCCTGCCGTTTTATAAGCACTTTGCCTGTGCCTTCGCACACGGGACAGGATACGATGTCGGACTCTTCCCTGTTGAATGTATCCCATTCCGCGTGCAAGGCAAGCAAACCCGCACCAATGCAATTTCTGCATATCTCTACTGAATTTTTGTACCTCTTTGTATTACGCATAATCTTTTTAAATTAAAAGTTAATAACTGACTAACTGACTAACTGACTAATCGGCTAACTGACTAACTGGCTAATCGGCTAACTGACTGTTTTATTGTTCGTGATTTATCCGGGGGACTCCAATTTCTGTCGATGTTCCGTGAAAATCTATATCGTATTTATCGTGAATTCCATCGCCAACATAAATAATTGTTACCGACAAACCGTGCTCTTTTTGCCCTTTTTCCAAAAGCTCGTTCAAATGTTGAACACAGATTTTGATTTGTTCCGCTAAATTTTCCATGATACTTAATTTTTTAATGATATTTTTCTAAAATAATCTGAATTACGCTGTGAGGCGCATTCTTTTGCATCTTCGTAAAAAGCGAAATGCTCTACCGCGCGGGCAAAATTGCTGCTTCGGTCAAAATTTTCATAAACGTAGAATTTGCCTTTGTTGCGGCTGATGGTGTAAGGTTTCCACTTGTCAGCCATTGTCGGTTTCTTTTTTCAGTTCTACAAAAAACGTTTCGTCCTGCGCTATCGAAACACCTACTTTGGGCAGCAGTTCCGCTACTTCGGGGGCTTCACGGTCGGCAAGAAGTTTGTCCTTTGCGGGTTCTTCTGTCGTGCGCACGTAAGCGGGCAGGAACTCTTTAAGCAGGTTCGTTACCGCGCCCCAAGTGAAGCCTTTCAGGGTTTTTAACTTTGGCGTTCCTGTGCGGAAACCAATAGAGCCGTGAGTGTTTTCAAGACTCTTTTTCTTTGCAAACAAAATGTCTTTGTTTTCCATTGCGTAAGCCTGCAAGGTGTCAAAGTTTGCGCCTTTTTTGTCTTCCAATTTTGCCATTTCGGGAGCGTAACGGTCGCGAATAGTTGCAATTTGTACGTCCATCGTTGCGGCTACTTTCTGTAACCGCGCATCTGCAACAGCGTATTCGCTCATTGCCGTTTCGTACTGACTTTGAGTAATGCCTGTCTGCACCACTTTCTTCTCTCTTTTTGTTGCCATAAAATTAATTATTATTTAGTTATTTACGATTTACGATTTTTCAGGTTTGAGAAATCCATTGATTAATCTCATTCTGAATTGCTCCATAAGAGCAATATCCTTTGCACTTATTTTAAGCATTCCTGCCGTATCTTTATTTTCGGACAAAAGCCTAACGTTTTGCCCTAAAATATAATTCACTACCTCAACTGCGCGAGGTTTCACATTGATTTTTATGTACATAATTCTTTTATTCTTTAATTTTTAATTCCTAATTTTATTTTACCACGAGGGGCACAAAGTTTCACGAAGTTTTTTAATTCTCAATTCTCAATTCTCAATTCTCAATTCTCAATTCTCAATTCTCAATTCTCAATTCTCAATTCTCAATTCTCAATTCTCAATTCTCAATTCTCAATTCTCA
>JAITNR010000158.1 GCA_031290375.1 Prevotellaceae bacterium
ATGAGAAGGATGAGGAGACAGGGCTGGACTACGCTGTAAACAGGTACTATTGGGGCAAAGGCGGTATTATGATTTCGGTTGACCCGCATGCCGAAAGTTATCCGTGGATAAGTGGGTATGCGTACTGTTCTAACAACCCGATAAACCGCATAGACCCTGACGGAAATGCTGATTTTGAAGTTAATGGAAAAGTTATTGGTAATGACGGAGTTGATGACAGCAGGCGATTAGTTCTCAAAACAACAGAAAGAACTTTTGGCGAAGGTGATAATAGTGTAAATGGTGCAGGGTTATCAAAAAAAGATTTTAAAGCCACTGTTAAATTCATTAAACAAAATTCTGGCAATGCGGAGGCATTTCAAAATAATGGAATGGCTTATACTAATTCGGTAGAGATTGAAGGTTCTGCTGCAAACAGACAAGCAATGGTTAATGAAGTTAGCCGAGATAACGGCAGAGGTGGTACAGCAGACGCAAATAATAGAGAATACGGTGGTTCGATACAAAACGGAAGCGTTGTTCTTGCAGAACCAGGTGCAGTATCAAACCCTGCCGTTCAGGAAAATGCAAGTATAATGTTACCTGCGGGCGTTCCTACATTTCACAGCCACCCAAGCGGAACGAGGTCAGAAGCCGTTGAGGGAGGCACACGTAATTCTTGGTTTAATCAACACCCTTCTCGCACAGACGTAAATAATTCAGGTGCGGGAATGGAATATGTATTTGGTCGCGGGAATGGTAAAGTGTATATTTATAATTCACAAGGAGTTCAAGCGGTTATTCCAATGAAAAGGTTTGTAACCCCGAAACGATAGAATGAGTATGAAAAAGATTTATTTTGTTATTATGCTAATTTCTATGTCAAGTCAATTAGTGGGGCAAAGCAACAATCAATTAAATGAAATGATAATTGAAAGTTTGCGTTCATATTTAAATTATAGTTCGGAACTACAAAAGAAAGTGTGTTCAAATTGCGAAAAACATAACACATATATTTGTAACGACGGCTTGCCTGCTGATTTTCCCTGTGATAGTATGCAGAATGTTACTTTTTTGAGTTTGCATAATTGGAATGGTTTATCGAAATCGTTGCAAAAGGAATTAAAAAAAGGAATAAGTGCGTGTTTTGTATGGTTAAAACTAACAGACAGGCAGTTAGTTATTAGCATTGGCGGTAGGAGTGTTAAACTGATTAAGAAAAATAATCTTGGAATAAGTGTAGGCGATTGGGGTATTTTTACTTATGAATACTCCTGTGAAAAGCAAAAATGGTTACTTGTAAATACTGAATACGGAGGAATTTAAGTTAAACCCCGCTTTCGCGGGGTTTTCTTTTTATTTTTTAGGGGGGGGATTTTTATTTTTGTGGCTTTACCACAAAAAAATGATTTTTTTTATTCGATTTTATTCGATTGTCGCCTTTAATTTTTCTGTTTTTGGCTTGTTTTTTACCTGTTTTTCAGGCGTTTTTTTGCCTGATTTATGTTAAACTTTCTTAAAAATACGTCTTTTAGAAAAAAGTTATCAACAATCGCCATTTTTGGCTATAACTCACTGATTTTCTTTATCTTACTACCTATTTTCCGCCCCCTTTTTCTACCCTTTGCAGAACAGCGTTTTAGCGGGGTTGGAAAGGCTTTTTTCTGTTGGTTTTTTCTTTGGTTTTTTGGGGTGTTTTTTGGTTTTTTGGCGGGCGTTCCTGCGAGTGTGGGCTGTGGGCTGTTTCTGCGGGTATTTTTGCCTTATTTTCAGTGTTTTAGCGGTTATTTTATCGTTTTTTGGGCGTTTTTTGCATTTTTCGGTAATTTTTTCTCGTTTTTTCTCTGATTTTCAGTGTTTTGGCAGTCCGTTTTTTGTATTTTTCCGTCTTTGGAGGTTTGTTTTTTGCCCGCATTTTGTCCCCGCTTTTGCGGGGTATTTATTTGATTTTTAACGCTTTGCGTTGTTTGTTTTGCAGTTTTCGGCAACATTTTGAGCGTTTTTTCTGTTTTTCGGCTTTTTTCTCTGATTTTTAGCGGGTTAGTGGCTTTTATGTCAGTTTTTCGCTGATTTTCAGTATTTTGTCAGTTTGTTTTCTTGTATTTTTCCGCCTTTGGTGGTTTGTTTTTTGCCCGCTTTTTTGTCCCCGCTTTTGCGGGGTATTTGTTTGATTTTTAACGCTTTGAGTTGTATTTTTGGTAGTTTTCGGCGACATTTTGGGGCTTGTTTTGTTGTTTTTTTGGCTCTTTTTCCCTGATTTTTAGCGGTTTTTGGCTGTTTCTGTTCGGGCTTGCTGTTGTTCGTTTCGGGGCTTGTTTTCGGGCTTTCTTTTGGGATTTTTGTTTCGGTTTTTCTTTGGTTTTCTGTTCTTTTTTCTGCGGTTTTTTCGGGGCTTTTTGCCGCCCTTCCAACCCCGCTAAAACGCTGTTCTGCAAAGGGTTTTCGCTCTTTCCCTGTTAATAACTCCTCTTGTTTTTTCCGTTTTTTTTGTTGTAATTTTGCAGCAAATTTAATCGTATAATTATGCAAAATTTAGAGATACACAACCCGCATTTTTTGACCTTTGCCGACACTCTTTTTACGATTGACGTTCTGGGCGGGGTAGATTTGTCGCAAATCGAAAGAATGATTTGCACTTTGCGAGTAACGCACCGCAACTACCCGCCAATGCGAACCACACTTGATTTATACATTGACAATCAGGTTGATAAGTTGATTAGAACGCTTTGCGACAAGTACGGCACGACCCTTTTAGACGTGTCAAAAAGCGTTCATTCCTGCATTGCTCAACTCGAAAGTTACAAATTGGAACGCCTACGATACTCGCAGGGCGACAAAGACAAAGATTTTGAAATGAGCGAGGAAGAAGAACAGGCAGCCCAAAAATACCTGAAACACAAAAACTTAATCAATAATTTGCAGGCAGATTTACAGCAAATCGGCATTTTGGGCGAAAACGAAAACGCTTTGATTTTGTTTCTGGTAATGAGTTCGCACAAAAGCGAAAACCCTTTTTCTGTGCTTTGTTTGGCAAAATCGGGCATTGGAAAAAGTTACTTGCTGCAAAAATTATCGCAATGTATGCCGAAAAATACCTTTTCGTTTCACACGCAAATTAGCGAAAATGCCCTTTTCTATTTTGACAGCCGACAAATAGACGGCAAAGCCCTTTTCATTGAAGATGTGGAATGGACAAACGCAATGCTAAACCCTTTGGCGACTTTGCAAACGCAGGGAAAACTTATAAAAACGAGAGCAACCAAAGACAAAGACGGAATGCTGCACAGCACCACCTTTGAAGTATCGGGCAAACTCTGTTTAATCGCCTGTGCCTACTCTGAAAAAAACTATGAAAATTTGAGTTTGCCGTTTTTGTGTTTGCGCCTGAACTACAGCCATTTACAAGATATTAACGTAATGGAGTATCAAAAAAAGTGCAAAGCGGGGTTGATAAATCAGGCGGAAATCGCCCAAATCACACGCCGTTTGCAGTGCGTAATTGCAAGTTTGAAAGGCGTAAATATCATAAACCCCTACGCCACACTTATAAATTTGCCTGACGACCTGCCACACCCGCGAAAAACCCTTTTGTTATTACTAAATTTTATCGAAACGATAACCTTTTTTAATCAGTATCAGCGAGAAACAGCAACGGACACGATAACAGGCGAGATTTTTATAAAAACGCACCCTGACGATATAGAATTAGCGTTTTTGTTGCTCAAAAACTCACTTTTTAGACGGGCGGACGAATTAAGTACCAACGCACGGGGTTTTTACGTTTGGCTGTGTGAGTTTTTGAAAAAAGCAGAAACCAACCAATTTACAGCGTTAGACGTGCGCAAGGCAAAACGCCTGCACCCCCGAACACTCAACCGCTACTTGCAGGAACTCTCACTTTTTAACTATCTGCAAATCGCAGGCGGAAACAAGTACCGCGAGGGCTACCGCTATAAAATTACCGATTTTGACGGCGATAACGCACTGAATAACAGCATAGAAACGGCGTTAAAAAAGACAATCGAAACGATAAAAGCCGAACACGAAAAGCAAAGCAGTAAGACAGACGGACAAACACCGTTGTCCGACACTCAAAACACTGAAAATAAGGCAAAAAGAAGTAAGACAACCGCAAAAATAGAAAACGTATGAATAAGAAAAATTTTATCAATTATTTAGAAGGCAAAGGACTTGCCCCGCTGACACAAAAGCAGTATTTTTTAGTTGTGAGCGTGTTTTTTAAGTGGGCAAAAACGCCTGCCGAACAGGTTACAAAACCCGATATTTTGCGTTACTTGGAATACATAAAAAAACGCAGAGGATTACAAAACGTAACCCGACAAAATCATTTAATTGCACTAAATCACTATTTTACGCACCTTTGCAAAGAGGGCGAAACAGACAAAAACCCCTGTAACTTTTTGAAAATCAGAGGCACAAACAAAAAACGGCTGCATAAAATATACACGCCCGAAGAACTTGAAACGCTTTTTGACAATTATTATCAACTTTTTGTGCGCAGTTATGACGACAGCCGACACAGGCACGAGGCGCAACGGCATTACTCACGCCTTTACAGAGAAAGAAACGCGCTGATTATCAGCATTTTGTTCAATCAGGGAATAACCACAACCGAAATCGAAAGAATAGAACTTGCCGACATTGATTTAACCAAAGCAAGCATAAAAATAAAAGGCGGAAAACGGCTGAATGACAGAGTTTTACCGCTAAAAGCAACGCAAATAGGGCTGTTTATTGCTTATCTGCAAAACACTCGCCCGCAACTTGCAGAGTATCAAACAAAAGAAAGTGAAAAACTGTTTTTGGGCTTGACTGCAATCTGCAATAAAACAACGGAAAAAGATATGAACAGGGGCGTTTTTAAGCCGCTTGCCGAACAGGTTAAAAGCATTGATAAACAGTTTAATAACTTCCAGCAAATACGCGCCTCAATCATTATTTTTTGGGTAAAATCTTACGGCTTGCGAAAGGCGCAGCACCTCGCGGGACACCGTTTTATCAGTGCCACCGAAAAATATCAAATCAATAATCTTGACGGTTTGACAGATGATATTAACAAATTACACCCTTTTTTATGAAAAAAGATTACGAAACAATATTAACAGATTTTTTGCAATGGCTTGACACACGCGGTTACGCTGCCACATTAGCGCGAAACGGCAGGTTGAGCATACGCACCCTTTTGAAGTGGTTGGAAAACAGGCAAATAAACAGCATTAACCAACTTACAGTCAGCCATATAACTGAATATCACGCATATTTGGAAACCCGCCCGAATAAGATTTACAAAGGGCAAACGCTTGGGGCTGCGCACCTGAATAAAACTTTTATTGCGATAGATAAATTTTTAGAATTTTTGCAGCAATACGGCGTTAAAAACGCGCCTGCGCCGACAAACTACCGCATTACAAAACCAAAACAGGACAGAAAAAAGCCCGAAACGCTTACAAATACAGGTTACAGGGCAATTTTAGACGAGTTCGCCGTTTGGCTTGATACTTTGGGCTACTCCGAAAGCGTTGTAATTTACGGCAAACGTTATACCCGCTTTTTCTTTGAATGGTTGGATAGCAGGCAAATAAACAGTATTAAACAACTGACAAACAGGCATATAACAGAGTATCACGCATATTTGGAAACCCGCCCGAATTGGAAGTACAAAGGGCGGGGTTTGAGCGTGTCGCACTTAAATCACAACTTTTGGAATATGGACAAGTTGTTGGAATTTTTGCACAGTTACGGCGTGGAAAACGCGCCGATACCGACAAATCGCCGAATGGAAGTGGATAAAGAGGCGCGAATACTCAAAATAGAAACGCTTACACAAGCCGAAATAAAAACGCTTTATGCCTGCATACCAGAAACTTACCAAAATCTGCCTTTTGTGGAACGGCAGGAAAAGCAGGCAGAATTAAGGGTAATTTTTGCCCTGTTCTACGGCTGCGGGCTGCGCCGTTCCGAAGGGCATAAATTACGGCTGAAAGACGTTGATTTTGACAGAAAAACCGTTTTTGTAGAGCAGGGCAAAAACTACAAAGACCGCATTATATCAATTAATGAGGGCGTTTATAGAGAATTGCAGGATTACATTTACAACTACCGAAACAGGCAAAAATCGGGCAGCCGACTGTTTAATTACAACAAAGCCACCTTCGGAAACAAACTCAAATACCTGCAAAACTGCTGTACAGACGAAAATATACGCAAAAAACGCCTCTCTACGCACGTTTTAAGGCACTCAATAGCCACGCACTTACTCCAAAACGGAATGAGCATAGAAAACATTGCCCAATTTTTAGGGCATAGCAACCTCGACACAACGCAAATTTACACGCACTTAATTTAGGTCTTCGGCTGCCTGTTGCGGAACAGAGAGCAAAAAGTTCTCTGTTTTTTTGTGCTTGTCTGTGATTTTTTTTTTTGTTTTTTACCTGTTTTATATGTGAAATTTTTTTTGTAATTTTGCAGCCGTAACAAAAAGAAAAAATGACTGTAACACAGGAATATAACGCAAAATTTTTTCTTGTGGTAAATCTGACCTTGATTTATCACAAGAATAATGCGCGTAGTGTAACATTCTATAACTATGGTTTCAATAATCCCATTAAGTACAATGATCCGACAGGGAAAGACGGCGAGGTGATAGAAAATGACGGAACACAAACGAATCCTGATATTATACACGCAGCATATTACTATCAAAACGGCTCTTTGAGCAATGCAGAAGTCAAGGGATTAAACGATGCCGCATCTGCTTATAACAACGCAAAACCTGTTCAAGTCAAGGGTAGATATGTGAAATATAATATTGAGGTGCAGGAGGTTGATGACTCTAATGCAGCGAAAGTGGCAACAGAATTTACAGATAAAAATGGAGAAAGTCGATTTTATGGCAATATTGTAGAAGCAAATGAAACAGATCAAGACAAGTTTGGTAGTGCTAACTCTTGGCATATAGGAATAAACTCTGGCAAAATAACTAATGCTATAAAAAATGGAGAACTAACAGGCTTAATTAAAGGAACTTTTATTCATGAAATAGGACACACGTTAGGCGGATTGCACGAGGATATCAATAGTGTAATGTACGAAGGAATTAATCCGTATCCTAAATTAGATAATAGTTTTACAAAAACCGTATTTAATAGACGAGATGCCCTAAGGTACTATTACGAAGAAGCTAGCAAAAGGATACCAATGGGTAGATTATGGACTTTGAAAAAACAATAACATTATGAGTAATATTGTGTTTAAAATATTAGTGTTTTTGGTATTGTTGCCTGTGCCCGTGTTTTCACAAAGCAGTGATACTGTGGTTAATATTAAGGGGTATTTTTTAACGACATACTCTAAAGAAGATATTATTAAAGGACTGGAATACAAAATAATGCACAAGAAAACAAAAAGAAACCTTGATGGTATGATATGTGTTTTGTACGGAGAATGTTTTGTTCCGTCTGCAATAGACAGCATTTTTTTTGATAATGAAACCATCTTAAAAAACATACAAAAAGATTTTCATTATGAAAAACGCGACACCTTTTATTACTATCCCACAGGTCTTTCTTATGAATATGTTTGCAAGTTTTTTAAATTGAAGATAAACGATGATACTCTGTTATGGCAAAAATTAATAATTGATGAAGCAAGGCACCATTTGTCTCCCTATTACCAGTTTGTTAATATGAAAAAAACAGTGATAAAATGTGTTTATTTAGAAGGATATGCCGTAAAAAAAACGATACCCAACAATGGAGAAATTGCTCGTTTTGAAGGCTCTGATGAATGGACTAAAAAAGAAACAAACTATGTAAGTCTTTTTATTTTGACAAAAATTACCAATTACACCACAATAATAGATTTGCCGAATTTAAAAGTTTGGTATCCGTACTTGGAAGACGTCTCAGAATAGTAAATATTTTTTGCCGTGCCGAGAAAGGCAGAACAATATCCGTATTCAAGCACAATAGATTACACATAAGAAAAAAAGATTGTTAAATATAAGAGATATATGAATAATAAATATGAGAGTGTGCAATAATAGATATAATGAATATCGTATGTATTCCCATAAAATTTAGTACCTTTATCCCTTGATTAAAAACTATAGGATAGATATATGAACTTATTAAATTTAGCAACAAGTTTTCCCGATGAGTCGAGTTGCAAACTTAAATGGAAAGAATACCGCGATAAACAGGGTGTCGTTTGCCCTCATTGCGGGAGTAAGGCACATTATTGGAAATCGGACAAGGAATGCTACGAATGCAAGACATGTCACTATCGTCAAAGTTTGCGCAGTAATACGATAATGCATGGCAGTCAATTACCTTTTCGTTACTGGTTTGTAGCCTTTCATTTGCTGACCTCAACCAAAAAGAGTTTTTCAGCAAAAGAATTGCAACGTCAAGTTGGGCACAAATTCTACGAGCCGATATGGGCATTGTTACACAAACTTCGAGCAGCAATGGGCAAACGCGATGAAGAATACAAGCTATCGGGCATCATAGAGTTGGACGAAGGCTTTTTCTCAACAGAAATAGAGGAAGAGAGGAAAACAGAAAAATTGAAACGTGGCAGAGGCAGTCAGAAGAAGAGCAAGGTGTTGGTAATGGCAGAAAGCACACCGGTAGAAGAAGGCGAAAAGGTCAAGGATAAGTCGCGTAAGGTGGGGCATATCAAGATGTATGTAATCGAAGACTTGAAGGCTAAAACTATAGATAGCAAGGTAAGTGATCATATAGAAACAACCTCAACGATAGATTCGGACAACTCCACATCTTATACCAATCTGCGTAAACTTGTAGCCGAACATCGTCCCAAAGTAATACCAAAAGAAGATGTCGAGAAAGTGCTGCCTTGGGTACATATTGCCATCAGTAATGCCAAACGACTGTTACTTTCCGTATTCCACGATTTAAAACCGGAGTATTTACAAAACTATCTCAATGAGTATTGTTATAAGTTCAACAGACGGTATTTCGGAGAGAGGCAATTTGATAGGATGTTGATAGCCGCTGTGACTTACAAAAATGAGTTTAGGTATCATATACGATAATCATATAATTTTTTAAACCTGTTAAGTTTTAAAAACTTAACAGGTTTTTTGTGGTAAGTTAACGCACCGTAGGGGCAGGGCATTCCTTGCCCCTACAAATACGTATAACGTAACAGCGGTTCGCTAAAAAACATTCCATATTTTAAATGTTTGGTAGGGAACACAACAAAAATAGGACAATCTCTGAATGGGGTTGTCCTATTTATTCTGTAATTTTTTTTGTAGCATCTCAAAAAAAGTTTTAGCAATGTTACATAATCCCGCATTATTTATATGCTAATTTACTTTTGAAACTTTACACTGTAAATTGTAACCTGCACGCAAGTCGATGTAACGTACAGAATAATTTTTGAAAAAAATAATATGTTTTTTTATAAAAAAAAATATTAGTTTTGTAGAAAAAATAATTAATGAAAACACCCAGATATTTGTTTCCGAAAGATTTTATGGCAGACCCTTCTGCTCACGTATTTGACGGCAAGGTATATGTTTATCCTTCGCACGATTGGGATAGCGGAATACCCGAAAACGATAACGGCGA
>JAITNR010000019.1 GCA_031290375.1 Prevotellaceae bacterium
ATCTGGGCTTCCGCCTTGTTCTTCCTTAGTTTTTCCTGTGTGTCATCCGTCCTCTCGTGTAAGCAAACGAAATTTGCCCAAAGGTGCGAAGCGGAGCGAAGCACATGGGGCAAATGAGTTATTAATACCGCGTAAGCGGTCGAAATTTTTTTTTGAAAATGCAGATAAAGATATTCAATATTCCAATAGCCGACAATGGCACGCTACAAGACGAGTTCAATCGTTTTTTAGCTGCTAACCGCGTATTGGAAATAGAACAACACTTTTTTCAGAACGAAAAAGGTAGTTATTGGAGTTTTTGCGTGCGCTATCTTGTTTCGTCCATTCCTTATTCAGGCTCAGGTAAAGAAAAGATAGACTATAAACAAATTTTAAATGAACAGGAATTTGGAATATTTTCTGCCTTGCGCGAAATACGCAAACAAATAGCCGCACAGGATGCCGTACCCGCTTATGCCGTTTTTACAGACGAAGAGTTGGCAGGAATAGCAAAACTACCGGAGTTAACAGCACCCAAACTCGTTTCTATAAAAGGAATAGGAGATAAAAAAGTGCAAAAATACGGCAAGCAAATGATAGATATGTACAATCAAAAAAACACGACAAATGAAAAGGGCGAACTATTTAATTGAACATATAGCCGATATGGAAAATCTGCGGATAGCCTTCTGGAAAGCAAGCAGAGGAAAAACTGCAAAACCCGAAGTCGAAACATTTCGCCGTAGTTTGGATAAAAACCTTATACTTTTGCGCAATTCCATACTCGACGGCAAAATATCAACAGGAAAATATCATTATTTTACAATTTACGACCCCAAAGAACGTAAAATATGCGCTGCATCGTTTGACGAAAGAGTATTGCATCATGCAATCATTAATATATGCCATGCCAACTTTGAAAAATATCAGATTTTCGACAGTTATGCCTGTCGCTTGCAAAAAGGTACTTATGCCGCTTTGGACAGAGCAAAATATTATCAACATAAATATAATTGGTTTCTGAAATTAGATGTGCGAAAATATTTTGACAGTATTGACCATCAGGTATTAAAGCAAATGCTGCAATGCAGGTTTAAAGAAAAAAACCTTCTAAATATTTTTTGCGATATTATCGACAGCTATGAAACCAATACAGAAAAAGGTGTTCCCATCGGTAATTTAACAAGTCAGTATTTTGCCAATCACTATTTGGCTCATGCCGACCATTATATAAAAGAAAAACTTGGCGCACCCGATTATGTTCGTTATATGGATGATATGGTAATATGGTCAAACGATAAAACACAATTACTTGAAACAGGGAAAAAGTTTGAATCGTTTATATCCGAAAAATTGCATCTGACACTAAAACCATTTTGCCTTAATACCGCTGAAAAAGGCTTACCTTTTTTAGGTTATCTGCTATATCCCTGCAAAACAAGATTAAGACAACACAGTAAAATTCGCTTTGCAACAAAGTTTAAATACTATACAAATAAATTACACAACGAAGAATGGACTCAGACAGAATATCAACAACATATTTTGCCATTAATATCTTTCACAAAATATGCCAATACTTTTGAACTACGACAGCAAATAATTAAGAATTAAGAATTAAAAATTAAGAATTAAGAATTGCCCCCAGCCCCTAAAGAGGAGTTTGGGCAGTGCGGAAAGTTTGGCAGTGCAGAAAAAGTCCCCTTTAGGGGATTTAGGGGCAAAAGAATTAAGAATTAAGAATTAAAAATTAAGAATTAAGAATTACAATTTGTGTCGAATATAAAAAAATCCCGTTAGATAGTGCCATTTGGCTATAAAGTCGCCAAAATGTCTCTATCTGAATTTGCGCCAAATATCTATTTCTCAGCAAGTTCAAGATTTCAACATTCGTTCAAAAATACGAAATAGCCATTTGGCGCAATTATAGGGGATTATATGTTGGTAGAAATGTACAAATACCTCCGCTGTTCGACCCCATTCGGGGTCGTATGTGGTGTGGATACTCTTTTTCTACCAACATTTGAATCCTACGGATTCACGCATCTTTTATAGGTTATTTGTTTTTTTGTTACTTAGTGTATGATAAAAATATAAGGTAAAAAGCGGTAATCAAAAAGTATAAATCGCCTCAAAAAGGCATAAATTATAGAAAAATGGATAAATGTATTTTTTGTAAAAAGCAAACAAGTAACCAATACAGTTATTATAAGGCAGATAAAATCAATGGCACAAGAGAAAAAAAGACAGTTTTTGCCTGTACAAAATGTTTGAATAAAAAGAGCGTGATTCTTCCGGCGGTATTAACTTTGCTCTTTGTAATGTCGTTATTAGGTGGCATTTCAGAGAAGGCACAGGGAGTAAAAGAAGAGGTAGAATTTGAATCAGGTCCGATTATCGTTTGTTCAGTGCTGATTTTTGTATTTCTTTTATGGACGATTTGCAATATTTACCGTATCATAACCGACAAACCCTTATCCGAAACAAAAGCCGCAAAAAAGTTGATACGAAAAGCCAAAAAAATCAATCCTGCGAATTTCTATTTTACACCCGCAGAAAACGAATTGACACATTCGGAAAATAAAATGGTAACAACAGACAATAATATCAATTATTCAACCCGCGAAAATACGGATGTTGCTGATTTATCTGATACAAACGGTTCTACACTATCTGAAGACAATAAGAATAAGGGAAAATTGATTTGTCCGAGATGCCAATCCGAAAACATAAAACTACCCGGAGATTTTACATATTGGATTGTGGATTCGCCTGTTACTAAAATGCATCTTGGCTTTTTACACAGTTTTTTTGAAGACAAAATGTTGAGATTCAAATGTAAGAATTGCAAACATAAATGGTAACAAAGGACAGAACAATGCCAACGCGCAACTTGCGGTTATGCAACAGCGACAGATGATTTTGGCGATGGTATTTTGCTTGTGCGGATTTACAATCCGTGCGTGTAAAAGAGGCACGATTTACAAAATCGCACCGGCAGAATAAAAAACAGAGTATTCCTTTTGCCAAAAACGAGTATTCATTTTACCAAAAACGAGTATTCATTTTACCAAAAACGAGTATTCATTTTTACCAAAACGTATATACCTTTTTATTGAAATGTATATACCTTGTTAAATAGCACTTGCGAGGCTGCCCGAAGGGCAGTATTTTCATAACCGCAGGTTGTAACCTGCGGAGAAAAGACAGCACAACAACCTCTGCCTGTAAAGGCAGGACTTGTACTGCAAAAGTCCTGCCTTTACAGGCAGTTGTCGG
>JAITNR010000074.1 GCA_031290375.1 Prevotellaceae bacterium
CCGTAACGGGCATCGGTAAAAGCGGTCTCAACTTCTTCCCTGAAATCATCGCGAATATATTGGGCATGAATATCCCGCTCTTCTAAAATTTTTTTCGCTCCGGGAAGTTTTGTAATCTCGGCTCGGCGAAGGTTCTTTGCCTTCGTCGGGTTAAAAGCAAGCGTCCACGCTTGCAACAAAACGAAACTTTGTATAATTGCGCCGGAAACAAATGTATATTATTGCAGCACATTTAGCTCCGCTGATTTTCAATTCAAATTGTTGTTTTTATCATTCCGTAGGAATGGATCGCTCGGTAGAATGGAATTTGCCGGCGTCCCAACCCGCATCCCGTAGTGGATGCATCCTTAACAGGATGCACCGGAGGGGCTTGATACCTTTTTCTACCGGGCGGAGCATCCCTAAACGGGATGCTGGAACAGCCTTTGAAAACTTGCAGGAGACTTTCAAACGCCTTTGTAAGCTTGCCGCAGAATTTTGGGCTTGCAAAGCTTTGCTCTGTTGATTTTCAATACGCGCTAAGGCTTCCGAATAATATCTAAAAAAATCAACTTTCATTATTTTGGATATTTGGTAAAGTCGAACAATGTCGATACTTGATTTTTTGAGCATTTTATATACAGCGCTTCTGTCACAACCCATATTTTTAGCAAGCCATGAAACAGTTCTTCTTTCTTCAGCCAATTTATTAAGGATTATTTTACCAATTGGAACAATATAAGCATTCATAATATGTAATTCATATAATGCACACATTTAATATTTAATATTTAATAATTTTTGCCTCTTTAATCATTTTACACGCCAAAGATATTGCTTTTTTCTGAATAACAATCATAATCTTTAAAATATTTTACATTGTAGTAATTGTTTTTGCAATGTTCAAAATCTTATCAACACTCAACCCGATTTTGGCGATTTTCAAGATACGCTCCAACTCCTTGTAAACTTTGTACACAACAAAACAGATACAAACATGCACTTCAATGCGTTTCTTCGTAAAATGGAACATCGGGCGCAACTCCAATCTGCCTTTGGTTTGATCTCCTGACTTTCGGTCTTGATTCTTGCACTCAAAATATATTTTAGTTTTTTGCCTCTAATTCAGCAATATTATATTTACTCATCAAACCCTAATCGGCAACAACCACAAAATCCATCAAATCAAACTTCTTTACGAAATCCTCGACCACAAGCAGCATCGTATGACCTTCGTATTTGTTTCCTCCCAAAATCTTGCGAGTATGTTTTACGCTGATTTCTTGAACTCTATCTTTTTGACTTGATTGCAATTTATCCAAATAACGATAAATTTTATGTAGTTCTACTTCTTCATCAAAATGTGATTTTAAATAATCAACTGTTGCCGTTTTGCTTTGTGATTGACAAATTTCGGAAATAGACAAGCGAACATATATAATTTGCCGAAACGTGCAGCTATCCATTGCTGCCACGCTTTATAAAGTAAGGACAAAACTTCCTTTATCGTTTCTGCGCGGCGCACTTATATCGACCTGTTGATGAAGCCTTTTATTGCCTTGCAAAATAAAAATTCCGACGACAAATACGGAGGTGGATACTATTTCCATGATATTACGGCAAAAATAAACCACTGCTTTTTGGCAAAAGACCGCATTTATCTGAGTCTTTACGCAGGTGACGACAAGTTTTTATTCGGAAAGTGAATATTGTCTTGTCTAAAATAGCTTTACACTAAAAAAGCAGTAAATTTATATCCTACTGACAAGAAAAAGCAAGTCAGATTTAATCAAAATAAAAAACATATTTTTTAATAAATAGATAATTATTAATACTTTGTCAATTAATGAAAAATATAATGATTGAACGGTTGATTACGGATAATATAATACTTTTTAAATAATTTAGCTTAGGATTAGTAGTGACCGGCACAATGCACTTATTATACTTACTACGATAAGTCTTTTGTTTAGTTATTAATTAACGATTAGCAGGGAAGTCTCCCTGCTTCGTTTCTCGCAGTCCGCCCACAATGACAGAAGAAAGGCTTTTCGCTCCGCATATAACAAAAAATAGAAGCCTGTCATCACGGTAAACCTGCAATGACAGACTTTTTGCCTCAGCTCCTTTTTGAGGTTGACTGTTAGGCAAGTCCCCTTTAGGGGATCAGGGGTAAGGGTTATTTAGTGAACGCGGGTATCATGAAAATTGTTTACTGAAATTCACACGGATTTATTTCACGACGAGCACTACGTTGATAAACGTTTTCTCCGTGAAATTAAAATTATCTAAGTTATATTCCATTATTCCGCCGGTAACAGAGATAATAGTCATCACCGTATCGTCGAAATAAGTAACTACGTAATCCAATTCGTCACGTCCGTACAAATGTCCATTTTCTAATGAAGAAATCTCCGTCAGATTGGGATTGCTGCTTACAAACTGCGAACCGGTAGTACTTTTGTCGAACTGTTTTTTATATTCTGCATAGAGGTCGTATTGGCGGGGATTGGATGCTGCCTGATCTACATCGATATTGAACGAAGGCAGGTAAAAAAATCGTTTTCCGCCCATCATCGACCATTCGCTTCCGTTCCAGACATAGATGCCTTGGCGCAAGTTTTTACTTGCATCGTCGGTCAGGTTATACACTGTCAAACCGGCATTCCGTTCTTTGACTTTGCCCGTATTTGCTGTCCAATCCGAATTGTTCGGAATAAACGGCTCCAAGGTTTT
>JAITNR010000160.1 GCA_031290375.1 Prevotellaceae bacterium
AGTGCAATAGCCAGAATATTTGGAGTTCATAGATTTACAGCTACAAATTTTATAAAAGAAATGGAAAAATAATGCATTTATATGCTTTTTTAAAATCTATTTTGATAAATTTAAAAAAATATTATATCTTTGCTAATTATTTAGATAATTTAGTTTGGAATTGATGAATTTAAATCACCATTTAAATAATACAATAAAATTTCAAAAAAATTACAAAAGTTATAATATGTATAATTTAATTCAAAAATTTATGAGAAGATTTATTCTTTTGTTTGCATGCTTTTTGATAAGCATGACGATGGTAGTGGCTCAAACTCGTACCATTCAGGGAACAGTAGTTTCCGGCGAAGACGGCGAGCCATTGGTAGGAGCCTCGGTTTCGGTAAAGGGTAAAAATCTTGGCACCGCTACCAATCAGGAAGGGAAGTTTGTTTTGGCAAACATTCCCACCACTGAAAAATCTCTGATAGTCACTTATCTGGGATATGAAAAGCAGGAAGTTGCAATTGCAAACGACCTGCAAGTTGTTTTGAAACCGGCACAATCCGCGTTGGAAGAAGTAGTGGTAGTCGGTTATGGCTCGGCAAAAGTGGGCAGTTCTATTGTTGGAAATGTAACCACTGTCGGCACAAGGGAAATTAAAGACAAACCTTCACCTAACCTGATAGATGCCCTTCAGGGACGTGTAGCGGGTTTGCTTGCATTCCAGTCTTCGGGCGAGCCTTCCTCGTCTTCGTCGTTCCGCCTGCATGGTATCGGTTCGTTAGGTGCAGGTGATACGCCGTTGCTGGTTGTTGACGGAGCGCCTATCGACGGTGGCTCGTTGATGGCTATCAACCCGAATGACATAGAGAGTGTATCTATTTTGAAAGACGCCGCTTCTACATCTATTTATGGAGCCCGCGCCGCCAACGGAGTAATTTTTGTTACCACAAAAACAGGCAACTACAATCAGGAAGGACGTGTCAATGTCCGCGGTATGTATGGCGTGTCGAGTATGGCAAACCGCGATTATTTCAACAATTTTATGAACGCCGATGAACTATCTAATTTCTGGGTTGAAACCGGTTACCGTACGCAGGATCAAGTCGATGCCTTGCGGAAGCAATATCCTTACGACACCCGCTGGGTAGATGTTTATTATAAGGACAGTACGCCGGTATACCAGGGTGACATATCGTTCAGCGGCGGCAGCGACAAAATAAAGTATTACGTTGCAGGTGGTCTTTATAACGCCGAGGGTATCGCTTTCCGTTCCAACTACAGCCGCTATTCGGCTCGCACCAACTTGGAGGCTCGCACCAGCGACTGGCTGAAATTCGGTATAAACACCAGTCTTGCGTACAGTTTCAGGAATACCAATGCTTACACTTTTGTTGCAAGTAACTACCTGAACGGCGGTCTGATGTACTTGCGCCCGCCGTTTTATTCGCCCACCGACCCCGAAACCGGCGAACGTTACGACTATATTCCCGGACTGAATGGCTATCACCCCGAATATTTAGCGGAAAAAATGCCGATGGCAAACAACGACCTGCAATTGAACGGTACTTTTTATGCCGACATCACTCCGTTCAAAGGCTTGACTGTTCATTCGCAGTCGAACATTGACGCCTACGACCAGCGTACAACAGGTATGAGATTGCCTTCATACGCGGGACAACTTCGCGATGGCTCGGTAGCGGAGAATTTTTACCGTAACTACCTGCTTACCTTTACCAATACGGCGGAGTACAGGTTTACTCCCGTTGAAGACCACGACGTTACTCTGCTTGCCGGACATGAATTTATCAAAGCCGACAATACTACTTTTACAGGTTCTTCTACGGGACAGACAGACGACAGATTGATGCTGATTGGCGCTGGTCCCAACAATAAAAGCGCCAGTTCGGGACATTCCGAATATGCCTATATGTCGCTTTTCGGAAGGTTGGATTACGGCTTTAATAAAACCTATTATCTTAATTTCAATATTCGTAACGATAATTCTTCCCGTTTTGGTCAAGACAATCGCTCGGCAATGTTCTACTCTTTCGGCGCAATGTGGGATGCAAAAAAGGAAGGTTTTTTGGCTGACAACGATTTGTTTTCCAAACTGCAAGTGCGCACCAGTTGGGGTACGTCGGGTAATTCGGATTTATCGGATTTATCGAGAGGTGACTATAAGAGTCTCGCTACGATCAGCACTACGCAATACAACGGGCAGGCAGCATGGCAACTTGACCAAGCCGGCAATTCAGCGCTGACTTGGGAAGAACAGGGCATCTATACTGCTTCCGTTAAAACAGAAATTCTGAAACACTTTGAAGTTGATGTGGAATATTACAACCGCGTAACCAGCAATATGTTGATGACAATTCCCTATCCTTACACCACCGGTTATGACGAAATTTTAGGCAATGTCGGAAAATTGCAGAACAGGGGCGTGGATTTGAAATTGGACTATTTTACAAAAATCGGCAAAGATTTTTCATTGGAAGCATACGTCAATCTTAACTACAACCAAGGCAAGGTGCTTGAACTCTTCCAAGGTCGTGATCAATGGACGGTTCCCAATACTATGGTTTCATACGTAGTAGGCAAGCCGGTATGTTTTTACCTTCCGCTGTTCGCAGGCATCGATCCGGTTGACGGCAAACAGGTATGGTATAAACCCAATCCTGACGACAATTCAATAGTAACGCGCGACCCTGAAAACACGACAAAAACGTTTGACGAGGCTTCGCTGGAACAAAATTCAGGCAAATTCCGGTCGCCTCCTCTGAATGGTGGTTTTGGCCTTTTTGCAGAATACAAGGGCTTTTCCCTCGAAGGTAACTTCTCTTTCTCTGCCGATAAGTGGATGGTTTCAAACGACGGCTATTTTGAAGGCAATCCTGCCAACTTCGCCGGCATGAACCAGCACAAAGATGTGCTGGATTACTGGAAGCAACCGGGAGACGTCGCTTTGTTCCCGAAGTACGGCGAAGTTCGTCAGTTCGACAGCCACTTGCTGCTGAACGCATCGTTCTGCCGTTTGAAAACGCTTACTTTCGGCTATCAACTGGCGCCCAACCTGTTGAAAAAACAGAATGCGTTTAAGGCTGCTAAAATCTATGTTGTGGGCAGAAACCTGCTGACTTTTACAGGCTACCAGGGACCAGACCCCGAAGTAGATAGCAATCTGACTTACGGTTCTTATCCCAATACGAAGGAATTTGCCGTCGGTTTTGACTTAACATTTTAATTACAAACAGATAATACAAGTAAAAATATGAAAAAAATAAGTTATATTTTGTCCTGCATACTGTTGTTGAACCTTTCTGCTTGCGATTTGGACAGGTATCCATACGATAGTATTGTAAAGGATGCTGCTTTTCAGAGCATCGACGACGCAACGTCTTTCAACAACGCACTGTATGCACACCTTCGGGGCGGAGTTTATGGACTGACCATGACCGGTCCCGATATTCAAAGTGATTTGTTCCACAGTTCCGTAGCCTTCGGTAACCGCCGAGGTTCGGTATATCGTTGGGATTTTACTTCCGACGACTACGACATCAGAGATTTGTGGTCAGGTCCATACAGCCGTTTGGCTGACGTCAATAACTTTCTTGACAATGTTGATAAAGTAACTGTAAAAACCGACGCAGAGAAGGCAACTCTTGACAATTTCAAGGGTGAGGCTTATCTGCTTCGTGCATACTATCATCACCAATTGGTAAAACGCTATGCCAAAGATTACGAGCCTGCAACCGCCGCTACGGATTTGGGCGTACCGCTCGTGCTTACTTTCGACGTTACAGCAAAGCCTAAACGTGCATCCATTCAGGAAGTTTACGATCAGGTTCTTGTCGATTTGGCAAAAGCAAAGGAATTGATTACCACCGAAGGTGTAGTCGGATCGAACCGGATTACCAAAGACTGCGTTCCCGCGCTGGAAGCCCGCGTATATCTCGAAATGCACCGTTATTCCGACGCGGTAACGGCAGCCAACAGCCTGATAAACGGAGGCAAATATTCGCTAGTCAATACTTTAGAAAAATTGGAGCAGGTTTGGGTTAACGACGCTACCGACGAAAGCATATTTATGCTTTTTGTATCAAACCCCGACGAACTTTCTTCTTCTACCAACAACCAGTATTTGCAATGGAATAACGGACAGGGATATTATGCGCCCGACTTTATTCCTGAAAAATGGGTTGTTGATTTGTACGACAACGACGATATTCGCAAAGACGTTTATCTTGGACGCCTACCTGTCAATTATGAAGGAAGCAATTATCAACTGTATCTGTTGAACAAGTACAGAGGAAATCCTGAATTGTATGACGGCACGGCAACCAACTATCAGCAGAAGGTAAAGGTATTCCGCATTGCCGAAGCGCATCTTATCAAGATTGAGGCGCTTGCATGGGATGGACAAGACGACCAAGCCCTTGCCGCGCTCAACATTTTGAGAACAAACAGGGGACTTAATGCCCTTTCCGGTTTGACAGGCGATGCCCTGAAAAAAGAAATTCAGAACGAGCGCACTCGCGAACTGCTCGCCGAAGGTACCCGCCTCGACGACCTGAAACGGTGGAAACTCGATCTGTCGCGCGGAGCAGCACAGGATGAAAACACCATCAATCCTGCGGAAAAATCTATGCAGAAGACAGCTGGCGATGCAAAATTTGTTTGGGCAATTCCTTCAAGAGAAATTATTACTAATCCCAATTTGGAGCCAAATCCGGGCTGGGGTAGCAATTAAGGAGTTTTTAACTTAAAAAAAAGAAAAATATGAAAAAGTATTTGTTTTATATACTGTTTGCATTTTTGGGCTTTGCGTGCAGCGAAGAAGGCAATGAATACCTCAATCAAGGGAGCAGCCTGAATGCGGCTTTTGTGAAAGCGACGATAGATGCGGGCGTGAAAGAAGAAACCGGCGGATCTATTGCAATTGAAGTTGCCCGCGGTAATTTATTGGACAAGGAAGTAGATGCAGGCATTACGCTGACTATAGGTGCAGATGCTCCTGCCGCAGCCAATTTTCATTTGGCGTCGCCGATTGCACATTTTGCCGCAGGTGCAGGAACAGCAATCGTAACATTAAATTACGATTTCGACGGATTGGAATTTTACCAAACATATCCCTTAACCCTTTCGTTTACTGATACTAATGACAATCCTCTTTATAACGGTTATGCAACCTGCAAGGTAAATGTGTCGCGCTTGTGTGCATTTGAAACTGATTTGGCGACGGGCGATTATGATGTAGTATCCGAAGACTGGGCATTTGAGGGCGAACTCAATTTGGAAGCCGACCCACAAGACCCTTACAAGATTTATGTCAACGGTTATCCTGAGGCTGAAGATCTAACCGGAAACGGAAACCGGATTGTATTAAACATCAATCCCGAGGATTTTTCCATTACCGGTACTAAAGTTGTATTGGCAGGCAACCTCTCAGAATGGGGTTTTCCTTCTTATACCAATTACTATTTTCAGGTAGTAGAAGGTTCATACAGCCCTTGTGACGGCACTTACAATGTTATTTTCTTGATAGGTATTGACCAGGGAACTTGGGGAAATAATGCTTTTACATTTACACGGAAATAAGTAATTATATCCTAATGTTTACATTCAAAGGCTGTCTTCGCGGGCAGCCTTTGTTGTATTATTAAAAAAATATTTTGCGAAATAAAATAAATGTTGTAACTTTGTGATGTAAAATTTAAAAGAAAAATCATGGCAACAGGCATAACAATTGAGCGTACTTATGGCGGTGTTCCAACGTTTGCACATATTGATTTGCGTAAATATGGAAATGAGTTGGATGGCTTTTTCAAAGCCCAAAAAGTAGATTTGGAGCCGAAAACAAAAGCCAGTTCTAAATCGTATCTTACGCATGAACAGTTTGTGGCAAAAAGTAATGCAGAAATAGATGAAATTTGCAGGCAAAATGCTATATTACAGTAAGCGTTCCCAGAAAGATTTTGTTCGTATTTTCAAAGGTTTGCTCAACTGGAAAACAAAAAATTTGCAGCCACGAATGACTTACGAAGAAGTTGTGGCTTATCGCGATGATATATATGCTGAATGCTTATCAATAGCAAGTTTGGCGACGCATACAGTTCCGCGCTACGCCGACCATAAAAAATTTGGGAAATATGTTTTCACATACAAGCGAAACAGTAGAACTACATGGTATATTATTTATGACATAGAGCCAAACTGCGGTATTATAATAAAGAAAATAATGAGTAACTATACGACGAAATCTCGCAGTATGTAACAACATTTTCCTTTCTGGGGTAAGGCGTATGCTCAGAGATGTCTTCCATTTTTCCGAAAAACACATTGTCTTTGGCAGAAAAATGCACAGAGCCAATAAATCTCTTGTAAGTCAATACATTATTCATTTTCTTCTGTATTTGGTATTAAACCTTTTACGATTAAATCTAATTGATAGCGCTTCAGGATATTTTCCTGATAGGGCTTGTGCAATTTGATTTTTTTAACCTTTTTCCACGTTACACAAAAACTACCTCAAAACTTGTCGGTTTTAAATCACCGTATTTTTAATCTAAAATTTGCATTATATATATAAATTTATTTATCTTTGTTGATTAATTTGATAATTTTAATCTAAATTTATATATATATGAAAATTTAGTTTATCTTTGCAGAAGAAAATTTAGATTTTA
>JAITNR010000182.1 GCA_031290375.1 Prevotellaceae bacterium
TATCAAAGTGTTCAAGAAACTGAGAAGTAAATCTTTATTCACTTCACTGCCAAACAACTTTTTAAAGCCAAAATCCGTAAAAGGATTGATATATTTTTCTTGCGTTGATGCCATAATAATTCCTTTTTGGTATGTTAAATATGCAAAGCAAAGATAAGCAAATTTTTGCAAAGTTAATCAAATTTCTATCAACTTCTTATATCTAATTCGTTTTGGTTCAATGTTTCCGAGTCGTTGTTTTTTGTTTTCTTCATATTCGGAGTATGAGCCTTCAAAGAAAAACACACTGGAATTACCCTCAAAAGCGAGGATATGCGTACAAATTCTGTCCAAAAACCAGCGGTCGTGAGAAATCACTACAGCACACCCTGCAAACTCTACAAGTCCCTCTTCCAATGCTCGTAAAGTGTTGATGTCTATATCGTTGGTAGGTTCGTCGAGCAACAGCACATTTGCCTCCGATTTGAGTGTGAGAGCCAAATGCAGACGGTTGCGCTCCCCACCCGAAAGCACTCCGCAAAGCTTTTCCTGGTCTGCTCCCGTAAAATTGAAACGTGAAAGATACGCCCTTGAATTGATCTCTTTGCCCGAAACCCGAATAAATTCCGTTCCGCCCGAAACTACCTGATAAATAGACTTTTGCGGGTCAATATCCTTGTGCATCTGGTCAACATAGCCTATTTTTACCGTTTCACCAACCTCAAAAGTGCCGCTATCAACCGTTTCCATTCCCATTATCAGACGAAAAAGCGTGGTTTTGCCCGCACCGTTAGCTCCAATAATCCCAACAATGCCGTTTGGTGGCAATACAAAATTGAGATGCTCAAACAGTGATTTTTCGTCAAACGCCTTTGATATGTCTATTGCGTTGATAACCTTGTTACCCAGTCTTGGTCCGTTGGGGATAAATATTTCGAGTTTCGCCTCTTTCTCCTTTTGGTCTTCGTTAAGCAGTTGATTATATGCGTTTAAACGCGCTTTGCCTTTTGCGCGCCTTGCCGATGGCGACATATTGACCCATTCCAACTCACGTTCCAAAGTCTTGCGGCGTTTGCTTGCCTGCTGTTCTTCCATTGCCATTCGTTTGGTTTTTTGCTCAAGCCAACTCGAATAATTACCCTCCCAGGGAATGCCTTGACCTCTGTCCAATTCCAAAATCCAGCCTGCAACGTGGTCCAAAAAGTATCTATCGTGAGTAACTGCAATAACCGTACCTTGATACTGTTTCAAATGCTGTTCAAGCCAGTCGATAGACTCGGTGTCAAGATGGTTGGTAGGTTCATCAAGCAACAGAATATCAGGCTGTTGTAGAAGCAACCTGCAAAGAGCCACACGTCTTCGTTCTCCGCCGGACAGAGTTTTTATAACGGCATTTTCATCGGGACAGCCAAGTGCATCCATCGCACGTTCGAGTTTGGAGTCGATGTTCCATGCATCAAGTTGGTCAAGTTTCTCCTGCACTTCTGCCTGACGGGCAAGCAGTGGGTCAAAGTCGGCATCGGGGACGGTAAATGCTTCTCCAATTTGCTCAAATTCAACTAACAGACTCATTATTTCGGAAACTCCCTCCTGAACAACCTCTTTAACCGTCTTTTCCTCGTCAAATTTCGGCTCCTGCTCCAAATAACCGACAGAATAACCGGGGGAAAACACTACCTCGCCCACATCGGGCGTTACAAGACCCGCAATGATTTTTAGCAGTGTCGACTTACCCGAACCGTTCAAGCCAACGATGCCTATTTTTGCTCCATAATAAAACGAAATGTAAATATCCTTTAAAACCTGCTTTTGTGGTGGAAAAGTCTTGCTGACTTTTACCATAGAAAAAATTATCTTTTTATCGTCCATATTTTTTTTAGATTGTAGAACAGAGACAAGACTTTTCTTGATAATTGACAATTATTAGTTATTTCGTAATGTGTAATTCATTCATGCTACCTCTGCCATTTTATTTTTTGCAAAATTACGGAAAAAATTTGATTAATTTTGCACAAAATAAATGAATATAAAAATGGCAAAAAACAATTATTATGTCGTTTGGAATGGACGGAAACGGGGCATTTTTAGCAATTGGCATGAGTGTAAAGAGCAGGTTTTCGGCTTTGAAGGAGCCAAGTATAAGGGTTTTACAAATTTATCGGAAGCAAAAATTGCTTTCAGAGGCAAATATGAAAATTTTGTTGCCAAAAAAACAACAGATAATATTGACTGGGAAAAACAACAGGAAAAGCCTTATTACAAAAGCATTTCGGTTGATGCAGCATGTAGCGGCAATCCGGGCAATATGGAATACAGGGGTGTTTGGACGGATACAGGGCAAAAGATTTTTCACAGCAAGGGGCACAAGAATGCCACTAACAACACGGGTGAATTTTTGGCTATTGTTCACGCTTTGGCTCTGTGCAGGCAGAATGGTTGGGATTACGATATTTTTTCCGACAGCGTCAATGCTCAACTTTGGGTAAAAAACAAAAAGTGCAAAACCAACTTAGAGCCAAATGCCGATAACGAAGATGTTTTTGACCTGATTTTCAGAGCAGAACAATGGTTAAACAACAATGATTACCCAAACAAAATCCTAAAATGGCATACAGGAGTTTGGGGTGAAATCCCTGCCGATTTCGGTAGAAAACATGGATAAAACATTTTTCTGTGCTTACTTTTTTGCTCATTAGGGTATTCATATCACCCCAAAAAATTGTACCAAAAAAAAATAAATTTGCACAATCCAAAAATTATATCTACCTCTGCATCCGATTTTGAACTTTAATAGACTTTTATTAACAATTAACTCAACATGTTACCTAACTCGCTATCAGCCATCGGTTATTCAGCAAATAAAAATGTTTTAACATTTTTTATGACTGAAATGTTTGGTAATATGGAAAATATTGTTAAACACACATGAGCAAGTCCACACATTATTATTATTATTATTATTATTATTATTATACGCGCGCGCGAAATATAATAATAATCGGTTAAATACACAAGAAAGTTTTAAAAATTTTTCTACAATAAAGTCGGAAAAATTTGTCGCAATTCTTGAAAGAAATAATACTTCTTTCAGGGATTTTTTGTTGTGTTCGGTTAAGAAATTAAGAAGTTATTAAACCAAAATATTTATTTTAAAAATTAAAAAGTATTATCAAATGAAAACTACAAAATTATTATTATTTCCGCTGCTTTTCGCAGCGATGGCGACGATGCCGAAAAGTGCAATGTTGCAGGTTACAATCGGGCTTGACAAAGCCCCCGAACCGTTTTCAGTTCTCGAACTGATTGATTAGCGGCGGCAACAACAACAACATGGGCTTGCGGCTGCCGCAACTGACAGAGGTGGAACGAGATAATAATCTTGCTCTTGCGGGCAACAGCTTTGCCAACGGTCTGACCATCTACAACAGTACCAGAAACTGCGTTCAGTACTGGAACGGCAGCGGGTGGATTGATATGGGAACCTGCGGGGTTGTAATACATTCTTATGGGGGTAAAAACAAAACATACAAAAAACAAACATATAAAGCATTAATTATCAGGCAGATATAAAATAGCAGAAAAAAACGAAAAGTACATTTGCTTTAATTTTTTGAGCAATAAGTTTAATTTATCTGAACTTTGCTTTAATTAGTGTTTAAACACAGCTGAAAAAGCCCTTAAAATACCACAGAAACACCCCAAAATAGCATTTACGGCATTTTACACGCCCCCCTTAATTAACACAAAAAAAGCCCCTCTTTTGGTTTTTTTTTTACGTGGTTTTTGACAGGAAAAATGAGGTGCAACTTTTTCAATTACAACCAAACTACAACCAAACAACTACCGAGGTACTGTACTACCAAACTACTACCTTCTTTTTTCTGAAAATGGGGGTATATTGACAAAAAAAAACAAAAAAGTACGTTTTTTGCCTCGAAAAGTACCCTATAATTACACAAGCCTTGTGTGTGTAAATGGGAGGCTAATTAACCAAAATTTTTATAACTTTGCAGACAGAATCTATCTTGTCAAAATTTTTACCTGTATATTTTAAAATGAATACCCATATAAGAACCTAAATATCCGCGTAATGCCCTGATTGTTAGTGCTTTATAACGAAATTTTATTGATGCATATAACAAATTGATTTTTAATATATTACATATATTTTAAATAAACGAAAATGAAAAAGACATACATTATCTATTACGAATGACCAAGTACAGCGGGTAATCATGCCGGTATGGCATATTTGTTTCGCACTTTGAAAAAGTGGAATAAAAAAAAGTTACGGCTAATTGAAATGCCGCCCGCAATTAACAGCAATATTCCAAAGTGGTTAAAAAAGCACTCTAAATTGTATGCACGTTTGGTGGTGTTATATTTGCGTGTGATGACGAGTAAAAAAGATGTAATATTTTTTACGGAATTTCTTGATACCGTTGCTTCGAAGCAAACTATTTCAGCCGAAAAATTGAGGCAAAATAATGTACGGGCGAAATTGTTTGGATTGGTACATCTTTCCGAGAAACATTTGTTAGAGGTGTACGGAGATGAAACTTATATCAAAGAAAAGTTAAAATTGTTGGATAAAATAGTGGTATTGGGCAGCAGTTTGGGCAATTATTTTAGTCGTTTGGGATTTGACCAAAAAGTCGTTTCTACTTTTCATTATGTAGAAAATTCATACTACAAACCAATTGAGGCAAAAAAAGAAAATCAACGATTGCGAGTAATTGCGATGGACAGTTTGAAACGAAATTTCACAGATTTAAAAACAATAGTTGCCGCTACTCCTGATATTGACTATGATATTTGTATGGGGGCATTAAGTTTGGAAGATGAATTTTCTGCTTTTGACAATGTAACGTTACACGGTTATTTATCCGACAGTGAGTTATTGCAATTAATGCAGGGGGCAGATGTGGGATTGTCGGTATTGGAAGATACCGTTGGGAGCAATGTCATAACCACCTCTTTGGCTTGTGGTTTGGCGCAAATAGTGTCGGATGTCGGTTCTATCAGGGACTATTGTGA
>JAITNR010000062.1 GCA_031290375.1 Prevotellaceae bacterium
TTAAGGCGAAGACTCGCTTTCCCCGCTTGCGCGGGTAAGGGATGTTATGCCCTGTAGCAAGAATTTGATACAATTGTGGGCTTGTATTGGGGATAGTGGATTGAATTTATAGAAGAAAGGTACGGAAATAAATAGTACGCGGGGTTGTTGTGCGGCTCAATATCGAAAAAAGATGGCAACAGGAATGCTGCACGGGATATTTATTTCTACAATTTACGACAATAAATACTTTCTATTTGACGTCCAATTCCCGATAATCAGGTATATTTTCAAAGAAAACGTACTTTTTGCATTCAAAATTCACTTTACAGAAAAAATGTGTTAAACCGTTGCTAACGAGCAGGTAAGGCACAAATAGTTTTTGATTATAAACGGCAATTTGATCAAAAACTTTCTGCGTAATCTCAATTCTCGGAGATTTATATTCTGCGATTATAAACGGTTTAAAATCAGTATCATATATCACGGTATCGCACCTTTTTGACAGCCTGTTAAAAGAGATTGAAGTTTCGTTTGAAATTTTGTTTGGGGGATAATTTAAAGCATTAATCAAGTGAAGAACAACATTTTGTCTCACCCACTCCTCTGGCGTAAGGGCAACTGTTTTATTACGAATGAAGTCGAAAATCACATATTTTTCATTATCCAATCGAATTTTGAACTCGTATTGAGGCAAATTTAACTGAGGCAACTTTAACATTCTACAAAGGTAATATTTTTTTGGAATGGGTTTGCTTGATGAACAAAATTCAAGCTGTTCACAAATAAACGGCATCAGACAACTGTCAATAATAGAATTCTTCCCGTAGTTATCATACGATAACTACGGGAAGAAAACAACTGTTAACAGCTGCAAGTATGAAAAAATTACTTATTTTTTCATAAATTGGGTTTTATTTGTCCTTTTTGCAGCATTTTTTCTCTTCACCTTCTTTTTTGCAGCATTTCTTTTCTGCTTTGCAAGCATCTATCTTGTCAAAGAATGCTTTCTTTTCTGCAATAGTCAAGTTGCCAAAGTTTGCCCATGTGGCATCCAGTTCTGCTTTTTTAGCTTCGCACTCTGCTTTTTTGGTTTCGCACTTAGCCTTGTCTGCTTCTGTACACTTTGCTTTCTTTTCAGCGCATTTGGCACTGTCTTTTTTGCACTCTGCCTTTTGGGCAAGACATTTTTCAAAACATTCAACTCTTTTTGCAATCAGAGTTTCCTGTTCTTCCACAGCAAGAGAATCGAATTTAGCCCATTGCTCCATAAATTCCTGCTTTTCCTTACATTCCGCCGAAATGGTGTCGTTGGCATCGTCTTGTTTTGCTCCTTTGCTACCACATGCTGCGAACATTAAAACCACACTCGTTAAACCGATAAATAAAAAAGATTTCTTCATTTGTAAATACGTTTTTTTAATTAATAAAATATGATTACCTTTGATATGCAAAAATATATTAAATTTTTCAATTTACAAAATAAATTTACACTTCTTTTATTTGTTTATATGATTGTAAATAAGTCAGTTACTGATTGAGATAAAAATTTGTAAGGATTTTTTTTGCAGAAAACAGTCTAAATTTGTGAGATATTTTGTAATTTTGAACAAATTCTTGCAGTTACAGTTTCTATATTTAATTGAAAATAATTAATAACTAATATACATATTTTTTTTTAAAATGAAGACAATTCATAATTTTAATGCAGGTCCCTGTATATTGCCCGAGTCAGCTATTGAGTCGGCTGTTGAGGCAATTCGTAACTTTGACAACACCGGTATCGGTATCTTGGAAATCTCCCACCGTACTCCCGGTTGGGAAAGAATAATGGCAGAAACCGAACAGCTGTGGAGAGAATTGCTGGGCATCCCCGAAGAATACGCAGTGCTTTTTCTGGGAGGTGGTGCTTCAACGCAGTTTTTTAACGTCCCTGCCAATTTGATGAAGAAAAAAGCAGCGTATCTTCAAACAGGCGTTTGGGCAAAAAAGGCAGTAAAAGAAGCAAAATTTTACGGCGAGGTAGAAATTGTTGCCTCTTCTGAGGACAAAAACTACGTCTATGTGCCGAAAGGATATAAAGTTCCAACGGATGCCGACTATTTCCACATTACGACTAACAACACAATTTACGGAACGGAAATCAAATATGATATGGATTGCCCGATTCCTTTGGTTGCCGATATGTCCTCTGACATTATGTCACGCCCTGTTGATGTTACAAAATATGCTTTGATTTACGGCGGTGCTCAAAAGAACGTTGGTCCTGCGGGAGTAACGTTTGTGATTATTCGCAGAGATATGCTTGGAAATTCAGGCAGAGAGTTGCAAACAATGGTTGATTACCGCACACACATAGGCAAAGAGGTAAAGGACAACTCAATGTTCAACACCCCGCCTGTGTTCTCAATTTTCGTTATGCACGAAACGCTAAAATGGATTAAGTCAATAGGCGGCTTGAAGGAGATGAACCGCATCAACAACGAAAAGGCGACGACTCTTTATAACGAAATCGAACGTAATTCGATGTTTGTGGGTACGGCAGTTCCCGAAGACCGTTCGATAATGAACGTATGTTTTGTAATGAGCGAGCAATACAGGGGCAAAGAGGCTGATTTTATGGCACTTGCCAAGGAGCGAGGAATGGTTGGCATCAAAGGACACCGTTCTGTTGGTGGTTTCAGGGCGTCGCTCTATAATGCCTGTTCTCTCGAAAGCGTAGAGGCTCTTGTGGAATGTATGCAGGAGTTTGAGAGGATAAAAAAGTAAGTTTGTTTTGATAAAAAGAGACTGGTTCAAAGCAAAGCCAGCCTCTTTTTTTTTCCTGACTTTGACGGTCAAAAATCACAAAGCAATATTATTCAATGACTTACAAAAGGGCGAGCCACTACACTTTTTTTTTAAAATTTTCGAGTAATTGATAAGGCACTAAACTTCGGTGTTTGTTGTTTTGTAACGTATCGTAGAGGCGAAAAATTTTTCGCCCCTACATCGCAACCATTCGCGATTTTACATCTCCTACCCCGCAGGCGAAAAAACAGGTAAAACCGACACCCTATTTTTACGCCGTAGAGACACTATAGGGGTCAATTCAACTTGTACAAATTCAAAACTAAATAAAAACGCCAGAAAAGCCGATAAATAAAAGGATACAGCGCAATATAGAAAAAAACTGAGATACCAACCCCAAGTGCATTTGCTTTATTTTTTTGTAGCCAAGTGGCATTTTACTTGAACTTAACTTACATACGTTTGAATATGGCTTTAAACAGCCATAAAACGCCAGTTAAATGCCGATAAAATAAGGAAATAAAGGAAACTATACCACCATTAGAAATACTCTAAAAAACCGCCAAAAACAACCCTGCCGAACCCAAAAACGGCAGGGTTTTTATGCCTAAAAACAAGCAGAAAATGGCGGAAATTTTAGGTTGCATCGTCAGTTTGTTAGTTAGTTGGTTAGTTATTTTGGGGTACTAAAAAGTGATTATAAACACCCCTGTTGTACGTTTTTTTTATGTTAAAACAGCATTTTGGGTTTTATTAATACCCCTGTTGTACATAAAAATACTACTTATTAATACCCCTGTTTGCAAGTTAAATTATTGATATTCAGCAAATAACTAAAAAAGCGCATATTTTGCGCTGTACATTTGGTTTGAGATGTATATGAGGGGGATGCAGGGGGGACACGAAAATTAAGCGTATAATAATTAGTCAATCCTTATTATTACACTGCTACTATTTATTTATCGCTTAACCTTTCAACAATAGAAAGGAGTTTGTTTATTTGTTCGTCTTTTTCTTTTATTTGCGCAGATAATGCTTCTATCTGTGTCTGCAAAGCAGATACAAGTACCTCTTGCGAGGTAGAAGATGTATTATGATTACCTCCTACAAGCACATTTTTTTTTCTTGCATAATTAGAATTTTTTATATACCTTTGCAGTCTCTTTTATTATTAAAAAAACGCCCAGGGGTACAAAAAAATTATGGCAAAAAAAATACTGATAGAATACGGATTGAGCCGATAAATCATGTTGGCACTGAAAACGACTTATCGGACTATAAAATGCGCACTCGATGGTTATGATTTGACTGAAAAAACCCCAAAAATAAGAAAATACTCGCTGCAAAAAGGCGCGTGGAGAGGAAGTAAATAAAATCAATAAAAATAAAAATAAATAAAACAATGGAAATATACGAAAATAAATTATGTCTTACAGGCAAAGAAGTTTGTGCCGTTATCGGATCAAATTTCAATACGCTACTGTCGCGCGGACATATTAAAAACCTGCGCGGACGGGCTTGTTACTGCAGGACTGCCCTGTATGATGTAGATGAATTCCCGAATAACAAGCGCAATCGTTACCGCGATATGCTTTATGAAAGTTACCCTGAAATGTCTGATTTTAAAAAGA